>JAKSDM010000253.1 GCA_022360135.1 Pseudanabaenales cyanobacterium
CCAGTGGTTATACATTCACATCCTTTGGATAGAGGAGCCAAATCGGAACCGTGGAGTAGGCTCTGCCCTAGTCGAGCATGCAGAACAGCTGGGAGTACAAAGAGGATGCCGTTCAAGTTGCCTTATGACATTTAGTTTCCAGGCAAAGGAGCTTTACGAGCGATTGGGATATGTCGTGTTTGGTCAACTGGATGACTATCCCGAGGGTCACACCCTTTTCTTTATGCGCAAGAAGCTATAGCGGCTGCAAGCCGAATTTGACCCATCTGGGCCTGAAAAATGCGGCTGTGGAGATTCAGGGGGGCGCGATCGCCGTTGATAAACTTCGACGCCACGTTGGCTTTCACCCCAGTTCCGCAAAAGAATTCGTCCCCATGAGGCAGGAATAAGGAACTTTCGACTTGTAGATAACTTCTTGGAAAAGGGAGCAATACCCCGTTACCGCTTAAATCCAAATTGCCAAGTTCAAGATAGCGATCGGCTATAAGCGGATTGCTGAAAGCTGCTGGCTGAGAGTTGAAGGATTTAATTTTTGACTACTAAATCAGTAAAAACACGTATTTATATGTATCAATTTTTTAATTTCGAATTCCATTTTTCAACGGCGCAAGTGCTTTGCTCTGGCAGCATTAATCAAATTTTTTGAATTTAGACAGGCCGATATCGTTACAAGACTTAAATATTTTGGGTATTCTCAACGTAGTTTCTGATTTTACCAGAGCTTTAGCAAAAACTGAAAGGGTTTTTCAAGCGCTTTACCTAATGCCCGTTTTTATTTCATACGGTTAAGTCAAGTAAAGGGTGTGTCCTTGGCAACATTCCCTAGATGTCCTCAAAGTAAATCCGCCTCAATCAGGTTGAAATGTCATGAACAGTCAAATCTCTGGATCTGCATCCGCTAGCTCACTCAATTATTCCTCACACCGAGTTTGGCCCGATTTCCTTTATCCCATCCGGCAATGGATTGACGCATTGGAAATTAAGAGTCTTCAGGCTGCTCGACTTTTTGTTCGCCTGATTCCCGCCCAATGTCCATTTGAACGTGACATTGTTCTCTTCGGTCACAAAGTGGCTCATATTCCGCCCCTGTGCAAACTAAATCCACTCTACGATCAATTTGTCGGCCTTCGTTTCCGAGCTTTGTGCTATCTCGTTGATCAGTGTGGAGAAGATATTGCAGCCTTTATGTAAATCTAAAACTCGTTGTTTAAGGGTTAACTCGGTAAAAAAACGTAATGGCAAGGAATCAACTTATCAGAATAGGGCCTGTGTGATTCCTATATTATGAAGCGCCCACTTTGCAAATTACATTATCAACTGCATTGCTATTCCAGTTACTTGCTTCTAAGCGAAGTATCGTTTCTTCTAATCTTAATATTTGTCTTTATTCTTACATTATTGCAGCATGGATTGGTCGTTAAATTTACCTTTCCTTAGCCCTCACTGTCTTCAGAAGCGTCAGGCATACCCGATGGACTAATCAGTGTAATGTCAAATTCATCTAGGTTTACAGGAACTAAGGTAGGATCTCGCTGTAACTCAAAATAAAATGCTTTAGCTTGGGGACCAAATATAATTTCGTCGGCGTTTTTTAGATCATGCGATTTTAATCGACGACCATTAATCAAGATGCCATTAACGCTCGCCTTGCCTTCCAAATTTCCATCAAAAATGCGATAGCAGCAATCTTCTGAAGCAGAAGATTGCTGCACCAAAGTGGCATGGTGACGGGAAACAAACTGAGAATCTAGTCGAATATCGCACTTTGGATCACGACCTACAGAGTACACAGAATTATCGAGGATGAATTCTTGACGTCCTTTCGAGTCCTCGACTATCAGGACATGTAGTTTGGGATTTGTAGCTTCGTAGGTAGCCATCTTATCTCAAGTAACTACGCCCTCTATAATACTCATTTCTTCGATACGCCAATAGTCAATCCGGAGTTAATGAACAGTCAACCCTATCAGGAGATTACCATCTACCTCTAGAAAGATGGTTTGGGATATTTTACAGTTACTTGACCA
The DNA here is from genome assembly GCA_022360135.1 of Pseudanabaenales cyanobacterium. Taxonomy (GTDB): domain Bacteria; phylum Cyanobacteriota; class Cyanobacteriia; order Phormidesmidales; family Phormidesmidaceae; genus JAKSDM01. Next base: position 2,028 of record JAKSDM010000253.1, read on the forward strand.
AAACCCCATTCAAAAAAATATCTGCTAAGGTTTCAGCCAGTTCTTGCATAGCTTGCGGAGAGTAAGCCTCATCAGAGAGGGTATCCTGGCTGAAACCAGCCACTGTAAACATCCCTAGAAATATCCTAGCAACAACTCTAGGACTCATGGAACGGTAGATTCCACGTTCCATGGCGGTTTGGAAGAAGGCTTCCGCTACATCGATCATCTTAGCGATGACTTCCGCTTGAATTTGCTCCCGCAACTCTGGATGAAACTGAGCCTCCATAAAGCAGACTCTTAACATATCACTGTTTTGCTTCAGATTCAGCATCCGCCGTCGCATTACCTGAGCTACAGCCTTGTAGCTTCCCATTTCACTCAGTTCTGTGAGCAGATCAGTCAGGATTTCTACCCAACCCTGGGTCGCCACTTCTACCAAAATGGCTTTTTTACTTTCGAAATGGCGAAATAAGGTGCCTTCTGCGACCCCTGCAGCCTCAGCCAGGTCTCTCGTCGTGGAGCCGCCATAACCACGCTGGGCGAACAACCGCCGAGCCGCCTGCAGAATCCGAGTTTGAGTTTCCCCTTCGATCTGGGGAGGCCGATATATTCGCATTTCGAGAAACGGTGTAAGAGAAGGACGATTAAAAATCAATCATTGCGCCCATATAGCGCAATTGTCCACTGGAGATGTCAATAATCTATCAAACCGTTACAGAACCTCACAAAATAGTCCTGGCCAGTGTGCCGTTAGGGGGAATAATTTTACCAATCTCTATCTACCTAGATTGAATCGAAAAAAAGAAATATGTCTAAAATTCGGGAATCTCTAAATTCTATTCGGAGAGCCGAACTAGTCTCA
>JAKSDM010001443.1 GCA_022360135.1 Pseudanabaenales cyanobacterium
ACCTCAATTGCTTTACGATCAACTCCTAGCATTTGCCGAAGAGTTAGAAAATCGATGGCAAGCTGAAATGCGTCCCAACGAATGCCGAGGTCGCGCAGAAGGTTATCGAGAAGCGATGGGAATAATTCGTTGGTTCTTAGATGTTTGACAATTTCACCTATGGAGGAGAGAAGGCCAGCCAGTCCATCGCTTTGAAAAACGGATTCCGAAGATTTCTCAGGGAATCCATATCTAGTAGCAGGAGGAGGGGCAGCGCAAGAAGCAATAAGGGGCAGTTATTCTCAAAAATAATGAGAATAACTGCCATATTCTTGAAAATCAACCACCACTGTTGAGTATTTTCATTGCTCTGTACCACACTTTAGTGTAATTTTTCTTGCGCTTACCCTGCTAAAACTCCTCAAAGATGAACAGGGCAGGCTCAAGGCCGAGCTGCTTGACAAAGAGGTTTGTACTCGGTTTTTCCAGGTTTTTCCTGGCCGGAAGCCGCCCCCGGTGATTCCCCTATTGCTCTGGCGAAACTGCTACTACCTGGGTAGTCCAGTGACGCTATCTGAAGAAGCGGTGCAGAAACTGCGCGATCGCACCCGCACCGATATTCAGATTATTCCGATCACCGCCAAATGCTACCGCACCTGGCATCATACCCGGCATTTTGATCCGAGTAATATCCAAGCCGGTCCGCTGCTGGATCCGCTGACGGGAGAACTTACTGTCGAGGATATCGGCCGAACGACTGAACTCTCCTTGGCTAAAGCAGATGGACAAATTGAGCGAATCAAAACCATTATTACTAGCGCCTTGCGCCATCGCGCCAGCGATATCCATTTAGAACCCGCTCCCGAAGGTCTGAGGGTGCGATATCGGATCGATGGAGTGCTGCGAGACATCACCCGACTGCCGCTTGATGTCAGCCGTCGGGTGATCGTAGCGCTGAAAGTGATGGCCGATATGGATATCTCCGATAGTAGACGGCCTCAGGATGGCCGGATTGGCGAACAATACACCCTGGATAATCAAGCCAAACTGAGCATGGATATGCGAGTGAGCACCTTGCCTTGCGTCGGGGGCGAAAAGGCAGTGGTGCGCCTGCTGCCGCGCGAAAATCCATTCTCCACCATTGCAACCTTGGGCTTTTCCCCCGAGGTTTTACCGACTTATCAAACCTGGCTGCAGCAGCCCCAAGGCATGATTATTTTTACTGGCCCCACTGGCTCTGGGAAAACCAGCACCCTCTATACCAGTCTGCAGGCGATCGCGACCGAGCATGTGAATGTGGTCACAGTTGAAGACCCTGTAGAGTATGTACTGCCTCGAATTACCCAAACTCAAGTGAATGAGGCGGCGGGGATGACCTTTGCCGCCGGTCTAAGAGCAATTTTGCGACAGGATCCCGACATTGTCATGGTCGGGGAAGTCCGCGACTACGAAACGGCTGAGACGGCAGTCAGAGCCGCCCTCACTGGCCATTTGGTTTTTACCACACTGCACACTAATGATGCGGTTGGAGCCATTCCCCGAATTAAAGATATTGGCCCGGATCCTGGTTTGATTAGCGATGCGGTTTTGGGCGTGATCGCCCAGCGTTTGGTGCGTCGCATCTGCCCCCATTGTGCGGAACCGTATACCCCTCGCTCCCGGGATTTGAGTCTACTGGGATTAGACAGCAGAGCCGCCGATAGCGCCAACTGGTTGCGGGGACGGGGCTGTCCAAAGTGTTTTCACTCCGGCTATTTTGGCCGAGAAGCCGTGGCTGAGTTAATTGAGATCGATGACCGGATTCGAGAAATTATCTACGACGGCGCTATCACCCAACTGCACCGCTATTTGCGGGAGATAGACTTTTTCAATTTTCGCAAGGCGGCGCTTGAAAAAGTCACCACAGGTTTGACGACAGTCGATGAGGTGCTGCGGGTGCTACCCCGAAGCGCTTTGTGCCGCTGCTCATCTAGTGAGCCAGAATCGATCCAGTTAGTGCAGCGCTTGAATATGGGATAGAGCCTTGTACTCTGTCAAGGAATTTCTGACGGGACAGCATATAGTCTAATTTCAGGAGTTTCAAAGGTTTTCCACCTATCAAAAGTCGATTGACAGAGCAGTACGACGATCAAACAATTGCGGTCGTTGATCTAATAAATGAGTATGCTGATCAAACAATTGCAGTCGCCGATCAAACAATTGCGTTCGCTGATCTAGGAAACGAGTACGCTGATCAAGAACATGACAACGCTGATCTAGCAATTGCGATCGCGGATTTAAGAAATGCGCTCACCAATCAAGCAATTGCGTTCGCTGATCTAACAATTGCGTTCGCTGATCTAGCAAATAGGCACTATCTAGCTCGTTTACATTGCCAGACTCTATGCTGTTCGAAGTCAGTGGAGATGCTGAAAAATTCAATTCGGCTGTTAATTCATTACCTTAGGTTTTGGGATGTACCTGTTCCACCAAGACGGGTTCCTGCATACCTATAATTCATCCCTCAAATCAGCAAAGTCCCATTGAGAGATGTTTTGCCAATTTATCGACCTAGTCGATTTCTGCGCAAAAAAATCCCATTTAAATGTACTGTAGAGCGAATGGCCATTCGCCTTGAGGCGGCCTAGTTAGCCGCCTAAAAACTAGTACACAGTGAATTATGATCATCTCTCTCGATACCCGCATTCCCTTCCCTCGATCACTTGTCTACAGGACCTATCGAGACAAACTGATTGAACTGCTTCCTTATATGCCAAATGTCCGCCACATTGAAATCAAGTCGCATCGGCGAGAGAATGGGCGCACTTACTGTATCAACGAATGGCGGGGAGGGGGGGAGATTCCTGCTGTCGCTAGGGCGGTAATCAGCGAAGATATGCTCTCATGGACTGAGCATAATATCTGGGATGAGGCGGAATTTTCCTTGGAGTGGCGCATCAAAACCCATGCCTACACCGAAGCGGTTAACTGTGGCGGCAAGAATCGCTTTCTCGAAGAGGGCGACTCGACCGTGATTGAAAATCGTGGCAAACTGGTGATTGACCGAGAGAAACTGGAGGGGATTCCGCCATTCCTCAGAGGCAGCGTCGCCAGTATTGTTGAGGATTTCTTGGGTAAAAAGGTTGGGCCGAACCTGGTGCAGATGGGGGAAGGGGTTCGCGAGTATTTGGCGCGAC
>JAKSDM010000252.1 GCA_022360135.1 Pseudanabaenales cyanobacterium
GCTGCTTGGTTCAGATGCGAGCAAGCTTTCAGCTAAATTCACCTGCGCATAGACAGCCATGCGGCTGGGGGCCACATCGGCCAATTGAGTCTTAATTTGCGGAACTAAGGCTTGAGCGGGCGCCCATTGCTCCGTTTCAACTAAGAGGCTGAGTCGATTCAGGTCGGCTTCGAGCCGAGCTATTTGAGTTGGGGCTGTGTCTGCGGCTTGTTGGTAGAATGCCAGCGCCGTCTCAAGCTCGCCCAAGGCTCTTAGGGTATTCCCCAGGCTGAACTGAGCGGCGCTGATGTCTGCCGGTAGGTTTAAGCGTTGGGCGATCGCTAAACTCTCTTCCAGAACCTGTCGAGATGTCTGCAAGTTCCCCACGACTTTCAGCACGCCCCCTAAACTTCGCAGTCCCGAAGCTTTGAGCCTGGATTCTGGTTGAGTTTGAAGCGTTTCATTCACCTGTTCTAAAACCTTTTGGGCGCGTCGATATAGCCCGATCGTCTGTAACGCTTGGGCTTGATTGATTTGGCTCCCCAGCCGCCCGACTGCGTCACTGGCTTGGAGATAGGTGTCAGCCGCCCGTTGCCAGGTGTTGAGCGCCGCCTCCGGTTGACCCATTGCCAACTGCAGGCTGCCCTGATTATTTAACGCCTGGGCGAGGAGGGTTATCCCGGGCTGACTCAAAGATTCTTCCGGTTGGAGTAGGTCAAGGCTATGGGCGATCGCTGCCGCCGCTCGCTCCCAATCGCCCAAATCTTGGTAGGCCAGGGATAGATAACTTAGACTTAAGGCTTGGTTGAGCGTCTCCCCTTGAACCTGATAGTGTTTGACCGCTTGCCGCCATACGCCAGCTGCTTCAGAAAAGCGCCCCATTTCGTATAAGGTTTTGCCTTGATTTAAGCGATCTGAAGAAGAGGCGATCGATTGGCTAGGGTAAATAGTTGGGTGTTCAGCCGCAATCCCTGGCAACAGGGTTGTGACCAAAAAAAATGTCACCAATACCAACCAGAAATTAGAGTGAATCCACCTCATCCTTTTCAGAAATTGCCGTATCGTTCTGCGTTTGGCCATTTTTTTACCTGCCTATTGACCTCTCCAAGCCCGCCACAGTAGAAATTGCAGAGATCTACCAAGATTAGACTGCCCAAATCTCGCGACTACGCTATCGGCGAAGGCGGCTTCTTCACATCCCCTGACTTCTTGCCCAGCCAACGGCAAAAAAATCGGCCTTCTTGTGAAGACCGATTAGGGTAAGCCTTTAACTTACGGTGTTCTCTCAATTTGGAGGAAACCGCACTGTACATTCCCAAATTGACAGTGAGTTGAAAACAGCTCTAGCTGCCCTCCGTTGTGCATTGTATCAAGAAGTACAGAACTTTTGTTATAAAAGTTAATTAAAAAAATTGACAGATTTTGACAGGTTTTGATAAAGCAGTGTGAAATTATCTGAAACTAATTGAAGTCATGCGCCGATCGAAATTGCAGGCGTTCTTGGGCGGCTAAGTATTGACTGGCCCGTTGCGGTTGGCCCCAAAGCACGCGTTCGTGCTTATAGATCACCATACCAGGTCTGGCGCCTCTAGGTTTATAGATATGCTTCGGCTCAGTGTAGACTACGGGAACTTGATCTGCTTGACGAGCCCGACTGAAGTAGGCAGTGAGATCGGCGGCAAATTGCAGATCAGCCTCGCTAGGTATAGCACCCGGTTCTAAGCGGAGTAGGGTATGGCTCCCCGGAATTTCTTGGGTGTGGAACCATAGGTCATAGTCGGTCGCCAGCCGGGAAGTGAGTTGATCGTTCTGCCGATTGTTGCGGCCAATTAGTAACTCAAATCCTTGAGGGGTGCGATAGCGATGAAAGCTGATCGGCTTGGCCTGCCGTTGAGTAGCGCTCCGCTGCTTGGGGTCGGCTAAATAGCCTTGCTGAATCAGTTCATCACGGATGTCTGCGATCGCCCAAACATCCTCCGCTGTCTCATAGGTCTGGATCTGTAATAGCGATGCTTCTACTTGCTCTAGGTAACGTATGTCCGCCTGCACTTCCGTCATCAAGGGCTCCACTGCCTGACGGGCCCGCTTCAGTTTCTGGTGATGTTTGTAAAGGGCTTGAGCCGTCTGGACAGCTGTCTTATCAGGCGTTAATTCAATCGCGACTGGCTCCCCAGTGGTGAAGTCGGGCAGGATGATCGCTGTCATCCCAGGCTTCCAGGTGTGTTGATAGGCCATCAGCAAATCTGCCTGTTGACGATATTGATCAGCTTGGTCAGACTGCTGCAGGCGGGACTCAAAAACGTCTAACTTTACTCTCAGCTTTACCAATAGAGTCCGCAGCTTTTGACTCAGTTGATGTTTGAGGCGACTAAATTCCTGGCGATTAAGTTGATCGCTATAATAGTCATTCAACAGTTGCTGCACATTGGCGGCTGGGGTTGTCATCCCCCACCCCAGAACCGTATAGCCGTCCTGCCGCCATCCTGCCTGAAAGCTCTCGTCTGCTAGGGCGCCAAGCCAGGTTCGCCAGTGGTCAAATAGCCGCCGCCAATCACTGGCGCTAAGGCTTTCAGTTGACTGGTCTGGGTCTAAATCGGCCGCCTCGATTAAGGCGTGCACGAGGGCCGAACTTAACCCGCTGTAGGATGACAGCATCATCCGTTTGAGCGGTCCTGGAATCAAACTAATCCGTTCTCGCCAGCGGTCCTGAGATTCATCTAGATTGGCGAAGGGGCCGGTTAGGGCAGGCGGTGTTCGATAGGGTTGGCCGGTTTGGAGGGGGCGGACGCTAGATTGTTTCTCACTCACCTGGTGCGCGACGGTGACAATCTGATTGTCTGCCGTTGTCAGAATTACATTGCTATATTTGCCCATGATTTCGACATAGAGATGCCAGCTTGGCGGATCACCGGGGCGACGAGCGAATTGCAAATCTAGGGTGCGCTCCCAGGGAGCGATCGCATTGATCGCTGTTAAGGCCAATCCGTTGAGCTGATGCTTTAGCTGTTGGCTAAAGGTAAAGGTGTCTGGGATCCGGGGCGGCGGTTCACCGATATGAATCCGAGCGGCTTGGGGATGCCAGGAAAGGGTGAGCCAGCCTCGCTGTTTTAAGGTGCGCAGGGCGAGGCAGAGGGTGGTGCGATCGCGCTGGTATACCTGCTCACATCTAGCTGGCGACCAGTCCGCTCTCAACTCGCTGCAAGCGGCGGCTAGGGTGGTGAAGTCGACGGGTTGCACAGTGGGGGCAGTCGCAATTGAAACAAACGTTATTTGGCAAAAATATTTGGCAAAATTGCCAGATTCCTGAACTATCTTCTCAAAAGTTTTGAATAACTGGGCTTAAAAGCCCAAATATAAGAATTTCCTCGTATTTCGCCTTGTGAGTCTTTTTTTTTGCAGATACCATTGAGCTATCTACCTGATTTCAGATAACCTACTCGGTTCAGTCGCACACAGTCATGGACATTAAGCTGATCAACATTGGTTTTGGCAACATCGTGTCAGCGAACCGAGTAATTGCCATCGTCAGCCCGGAATCTGCTCCCATTAAGCGGGTTATCAATGATGCCCGCGAACGCGGAGAACTCATTGACGCCACCTATGGGCGCCGCACCCGAGCGGTCATAGTGATGGACTCTGGTCACATTATTCTCTCCGCTATTCAACCTGAAACTGTGGCTAATCGATTCATCGCCAGCAAGGATCTATCCGGATATTCTTGACATTACGGCTCTTCCAGTCTTGGCGGGGAGCCAGGAATCATGTTAAGCAATTAGGGATTATACCCCACATCAAAATCGCTGCCTTAATCTCATTATCATTGCCTATCCTATAAACCTGTATATCTCACACTGTGTAGCTATGTCAGAGGAAAAGTCTTCTCAATCCTTTAGCCCCGGTGACGGGCAGATCTCAGGTCAAATCGGCGGTCAGGCTGGTCGCGATCTGAAAATACCCCAAACTCAGCGGCTGGGCCAAGGTGATTCTGCAGCCTCCCTGACTCCGGCAGATGTGATTGAATTAATTAACCAACTGGAGACGATGTTCCGCAATGCAGGTTTGCCAGAGGTGCATGCCATCAAGATAACTAGACATCTAGAGGCGGCTAAAGCGGAAGCCCAAGCAGCAGAGCCTGATAAAGCCTTTGCCGCCAATAGCCTACAACGAGCCGCCAAGGTCCTGAAGGAAGCGAGTGCGACGGTTGAAGCCGAAACCAGTCTTTGGGACAAAGTACAACCTATTACA
>JAKSDM010001208.1 GCA_022360135.1 Pseudanabaenales cyanobacterium
AGATGTCGTGCTCCAATCTATGGAGACGTTGGAAGTCAGCTTTCCGCTTAACGAGCTTGCAGGCGTAGAGAACATTCAAGGATTGGTGGATTTTCTGCACGATAGGATTCACGTGTCATAGATTTCGAGATTGGCAGGCGGTCCTCAATCGATTTGCGATTGAATTTGAAGGACGACTTTTCCTTAGGCTTTGCCTCTAAGACAGTTCATTTGACAGATCCGTAAAAACGGAAAGCTGGTCCCGATGTTTAGAGAAGTTGTCGTCACAGGTATCGGAGTCATTACCCCCATTGGGGGTAACAGGGATTCATTTGCGCGCGCCTTGCGATCAGGCGGCGGCGGAATCACCGCAGAGGACGGCGACGGATTGGGCGTCGCGGGACGGGCGCCTTCATTGGATTTCGGAGAGCGGCTCGCAGCTCTCAAGTTGCCGCAATCGATCCACTCGCGGGCTCACAAAGCCGGACGCCGAGTTCCTTTTTCCGCTCAACTGTCGATCCTGACTGCCCTTGAAGCGTGGATTCATGCCTTTGGCCCGGATGAAGCCGCTTCCTCGGAATTGGCCAGTCTCATCGTTGCGGGCAACAATATTTCGCCGGGATACCCATACCGGATGCGTGAGAAATTCACGCAGGCTCTGGACCTTATCCCAGCAAGCTACTCCCTGCACTTCCTGGACACGGATCATGTAGGAATTCTGAGCGAGGTCTTGGGCGTCAAGGGGGAGGGCTGCACCGTGGGAGGAGCCTCCGCCAGCGGCAACATGGGAATCCTGCAGGCGTGGCGGCAGGTTAGGCACGGCATTGCCAATACATGTTTGGTGGTCGGAGCCATGACAGACCTTTCACCAATGGAACTGCAGGCTTTTCGTAACGCGGGCGCCTTGGGAGGCGCCCGATTCAAAGCTGAGCCCGAGCAGGCATGTCGCCCCTTCGATCGGGATCGCGAGGGGTTCATCTATGGTCAAGGCAGCGCCTGTTTAATCCTCGAATCCGCTGACTCCGCCAAAGCTCGCGGGGCAAAGATACTGGGCTGCGTCGCTGGCGTAGCGACCTGCCTGGATGCCAATCGACTGAGTCATCCCAGCGTCGAAGGCGAAGCCCGAGCCATGCGGTTGGCCCTTGAGCAGGCTGGGCTGCCTCCTAAAGCGGTGGACTATGTCAACGCCCATGCGACCAGTTCCATTGTTGGGGATGAGGTCGAGGCGAAGGCCCTGAAAGCAGTATTTGGGGCGCACTTAAGCAGCGTGGGGGTCAATGCTACGAAGGGATTGACTGGTCATTGTCTTCATGCCGCGGGAGTTGTGGAAGCCGCTGCGATGCTGATTCAAATGAATCATCAGTTTCTGCATCCAAACTTGAATCTGAAGCATCCCGTTGACGCTGCTTGCGGGTTTGTGGGTTCAACAGCTCAGAGAGCGGACATCGAAGTGGGAATGAGCAACGCCTTCGGATTTGGAGGGATCAACACGTCGCTTGTGATCAGGCGAGTTCGCAGCTAGCGGGATGATTGAACTGCCCTTCGTGCTGGAATGGGAAAAAGGAACTACTTGGAAAAGCGCATTGAACAATAAGTGTTTGCGCACAATTAATTACACAGTCTATGTATGGTAAAAACAGGGTGTCATGTTGAGCGAAGCGGAATCGAAACATCTCAGACTTTAGCGTGAGATTGGGATTCCTCGTTTCTCTCGGAATGACACTAGGTATTTGTGAAATTTTCAATGCCCAGGCACTTATAAGACTGATTTACAACCTGAATATTTTTTACTGCTTGATTCGACCATGGTTGGAAATTTTAGAATTCCTGGATTCCAACTTTGAATCTCAAAACTCAAGGAGAACCAAATGACAACCGCAGATACGTCAGGGTACAACAAAGGGAAATATGGCTTCGAACAGCAGACCTTTTGTATGTCGTGGGCCACTACCCTCAGCTTCAACTTCACAGGGGAAGCATCTGAGATCGCCAATCAGACGAAAGCCATGCTGGTCAGAGTATTGCAGGACGAAGAGATCCGGAAATTGATCGGAATTTGGGACGTGGTCTGGGGACCGGGAGTTTACGCCGATTCGATTGTTGGGCCGGAAAGATCGGTCAATAGCCTGTTCATTGTTGTTCCACAAGAAGATCCTAAACAGGCGGTCGTCGCGATCGCCGGAACGAACGGCAGTTCCTTGATTGACTGGATCCTCCAAGACTTGAACGTTAAAGAGACAGTGCCATGGCCGTATGGCGATCCGCAGACAAAGGCGCAAATCTCCAAAGGCATCTACTTTGGGTTGGACAACCTGGTAACCATTGAAAGTATCGACCCGATGAGCAATCGTTCCATCACGGCTCAGCAGTTTTTGGCCAGCGGATCATTCACAAAAGTCATGGTCACCGGACACAGTCTTGGCGGCGCCTTATCACCCTGCTATTCCCTCTATTTGGATGAGACCCGTTCCGAATGGGATGCTTCCGAATCTGCAACTATCAGATGTTTGCCGACGGCAGGCCCAACTTCAGGCGACATCAACTTCTCCGAATACTATGACAGCAAGCTTCTGGCCACGACAAGTAGAAAATGGAACTTGATGGACATCGTTCCACATGCCTTCAACACGGAGATGCTAGGCAAAATCCCCGACCTGTACGAACCCGATCTCTCTTCTAATCTGGTAATAAAGCTGCTGGTCGCCTTGATTCAACAAGTAACAGAGAGCCTCAACTATCTAAACGTCTCTCCTCAGGCAGCAGGATTTCCATCAAAGTATTACACTATTACTGACTTTGCGGGCCAATACAAATCCATTGTTGAAGAGATTGAGAAACTGGCCGCAATTCTTGAGAGGGATCTGACGCCATTCAACATCGATGCACTCGATACCAATGGACTCGACACCGTAACTTTTCTCATCCAGGCCTTAATCCAGCATACGATCGGGTATATTGTCTATTTTGATATCGGAGATTTTGTCCAACGGATGACGGCAATATCCAAGCAATCCATGACTCTCGTATCCAAACCCACGGACGCTGGCGCCCGCCTGAAAAAAGCTCTCGCGTCATTGACCCAAAAGCCGATCTTTCTGGATCTCGGTCAACGGTCTAAGCGCAAAATCGACGAATTGAAGGCAGGCGAAGGTCCGCTTTTAGCTGCGATCCTGGAGAAAGTCGGCGAGATCAACAAGGGCAAACCAAACGAGGGTGCTCAGACCCTGATCTTCCTGGTTGAAGAGGATTGCACTCCCCTATTAACCCGGTGACTAAATGGCTAGAGAAGCAGCATCCAGCGATTGTGGGCAGTGTTGACATGGATCTTCTCTCCTCGTTATCTTTTTGCAACAGAATCTCAAATCTCGGATATACTCAAATGAAAGAACTTGAAGCGCTCCGCCCGATCCAGATAGCCGCTCGGGCATCAGGCGCTGAGTTTCTTCATGAAGGAACTGAACCGGGATCTGTAAACCTGAAAAGCGATCGATGAGTACGGTTAATCAGCGATTAACAGAATTGTTCTCCGGAAACATTGCCATGGAGCCGTTAGGGCCTTCAACGCCAGCTACGCCCCGTGCGGGTGCTGAGGCGAAAAGCGTGACCTTCAGCTGCATATTTTTCTCCGACGTCCGCAAGGCCATTTCCAACAGAAACAAGTACGGGTTCGTGCGGGAGCTAGTCGAATTCGCCGATCAATCGGAATTCGAAGCAGTCTGTTTTCCCGAGAGGCATTTCCACGAGTTTGGCGCGATCTATGCCAACAATGCAATTGTGGCGGCGTACTTTGCG
>JAKSDM010000151.1 GCA_022360135.1 Pseudanabaenales cyanobacterium
CTACGTGATAATGCCTTGTATAAAGTTTCCACAAAGTCTTTATCCCGACGAGAATAAGAAATAAATATATCGGCCATGTTGGGTCAAAGACAGACTACATATCGAGTCTACTTCAAAAAACTCTAACAATTTTGCCAAGCGTTTTTATGGCCGCCTCAGCAAGGCCAAAAGGCCAAAAAAGCAGCCTTTCCAGAGTTCATTCCTAATTCTTATGCTCTCCCTGCTCCATCATGGGAGCCACAGCTGCATAACATCCCATCCATAGTCATCTATTGAGACTTTATTTATTTATACGCTAATCTCTATACTAAAAGAGGACATACAAATGTATGCCCTCTTTTAACTCTTGATTGAAATACAGCGCAGTTAAACTAGCTGATAGTTGCGTGGCTGCGCTCGTAGGTTGCCCAAAAGCTGGGATGGACCTTGCCTTGAATGCGGTTCCAGTATTTTGTGACATCAGCGGTCAGACCGACCTCTTTCGCCAGACGAGTTAGCATCGACTGTTGACGCTGCTTGATGGACTGGTGACGATTTATCATCATCAACCGAGCTTTGTCCTGCGTGGAGAGAGGGTCTTGAATAGTTGCAGGAGAAGTTGGAGCAGGTGCAGTAATCGGCTCCGGCGCAGGGGCTGATTCGCCCGTCCGGTAAGCTACGCCCCGATAAACTAAATCAAGGGTTGGCTGCTGGACTGAATTTTTCTTAACTGTGCGGAATCGGATATCTACTCCGCGATATTTACCCCCGTCTTCAGTGTCTTTTAGCTCAATCCTGGGAGGATTGTAGTCATAGCTAATACCGCGATAAGTAAGTTGCATGGTGTCGCCTCCTAGCCCATTAAGTTTGATGCGGGTTTAGTGAACCGAGGCGCGTTCCTTCGGGCTTTTCCCTACTTCCGTCTCTTGACCGCCCAATTTTTTCCGAGTAGGAGTTGATTGCGAGTAGAAAAGAGATGAACGATTTATCCTTTTTCTGTATCATAGGCTACGGTTTTTCGTTTGTCAATTGGTTTTGTCAGGAAATCTATGCAAATTTGAGCAGGTTTTGGTTGTTTTGTTATCAGGTTTGTACAGGTATGGATGGCCACACGCTTAGATTTATCTAGGCGATCGCTGTTTAATAAGTCGGTTATAGGTTGTCAGACAACGATAACTTTAATGATGGGCTAAAAGGTTAAAAAATGTGAAAATCGGAGATTTGCCGCCCAATCTACTAACGAGCTAACCTGCCAACCCCCCAAAAGGAAGCGCCTGTGAAACTATCCATCGCCGACCTGTGTGAATGAGTAAAGTAAGCTGGTCTGCCATGAACTGTAAGTGGAGCGATCGAGTTGCAAACTCAGGCCAGGCTTTTCTGAAAGCACTCGGCTTCAAGTCCCGAAACGCTATCGTTAGATGAGGGGTATACGGACGGCGTCGGGAGCGCTGATCCACAATATTCAACTTGGCCTCCATGTGAACCGTCAGCGCCTGCTGCAATGACATCAGGTTTGGCGTTTTCAGAACGTTGATATAGATTACTCGGGGAGGAAAAGCCCCAAATCCGGATAGGGTGATCGGTAAAGCGCTGTGACGCATTGCAAAGGCTGCTAAGGAAGTCTGCAAACTTTCCACCGTCGCCGCAGGCCATTCAAACGGGGGTTGAAGGGTGATGTGGGGCGGCGATTTTTGAGCGGCTCGGCTGTCATAGCGATCGCTAAAATACTGTTGGATTTCGCTAGCCTTGTCCTGAATCTGAGAGGGAGGCAGCAGGGCAATAAAGAACCGATGCTGAGAATTCGCCTTCTGGAGAGATGACTGAGGTTCCATATAATATTAGGGATTAGAGATTAGGAGTTAGGGATTAGGAATTGAGGCAAGGGCGAAAAGCAGAAGGCAAAAAATACGCCACTTCATGCTTTATCCTGCAAATACCTGACTTTTCTAATTCTCATTTTGCCTAGGCCATTTAAGGAACAATCCCCATCATGCCCTGGTTTGTCAAAATCGAGACAGGCATTGTAGATAAAGCCACTTTCGATCAACATGTTCCAGCTCATAAAGAATATGTCCGCGACTTAATTGCCAAAGGCCATCAAGCCCGTACTGGATATTGGGCCGATTTCGGCGGCGGCATGCTATTGTTTCGGGCCGACTCATTGGCAGAGGCAAAGGCGATTGTACAAGCAGATCCACTCATCCAAAATAGCTGTGTTGATTACGAGCTGCATGAGTGGCGCATTGTAGCGGAATAGAACGGAGGCTGCCAATGGCTGAACAAAGTGATGGATACAAAGTCATTAGCGATAATCGCCAAGCTCGCTATCTCTATGAAATCCTGGAAACCTATGAGGCTGGAATTGAGCTGAAGGGAACCGAGGTGAAATCTATTCGTCAGGGCAAAGTCAACCTGAGAGATGGCTACGCCCTGATTCGCAACGAAGAAGTCTGGTTATACAACGTTCACATCTCTCCCCACGAAACCACGAACCAAGTTTTCAATCACGATCCCAGACGGACCCGCAAGCTACTTCTGCACCGTCAGGAAATCCGTAAGCTGATCGGCAAAGTAGAGCAGAAAGGACTTACCCTAGTCCCCCTCAAAATGTATCTTAAGCGAGGCAAAGTTAAGGTTAATATCGCCCTGGGCAAAGGCAAGAAACTGCACGACAAGCGGGAAGACTTGAAACGAAAGCAGGCGAAACGGGATGTCGAACGCGCTTTGAAGAATTACTAAGGATTGGGTGCTGGGTACGGAGGCCTGATCTGTTAAATTTAATAATTTGATTGGAGTTGCAATACTCCCTGCCTGATGGACAGGGGCTAAACTGCAATGGAATTGGGTAATTGAAAAGAGAGGGTGAGACGCAATCATGGCGCTGATTGTCCAGAAATATGGAGGCACTTCGGTTGGCACAGTCGAGCGGATTCAAGCTGTTGCTCAGCGAGTGCGGCAGACCGTTGAAGCCGGTAATTCGGTGGTGGTAGTAGTTTCCGCCATGGGCAAGACCACCGATAGCTTAGTTCAGCTGGCCAATCAGATTTCCTCTCGTCCTAGCCGTCGGGAGATGGATATGTTGCTCTCTACCGGAGAGCAGGTATCGATCTCCTTATTGAGTATGGCCCTGCAAGAATTGGGTTTGCCCGCTATTTCCCTGACGGGGGCCCAAGTGGGCATTGTTACCGAAGCTGAGCATGCCCGGGCGCGTATCCTACACATTAAGACTGAGCGAATGGAACGCCACCTGCAGGCTGGCAATGTGATCGTAGTAGCCGGTTTCCAGGGTGTCAGTAGTGCGCCAGACTTGGAAATCACCACCCTGGGTCGAGGGGGATCAGATACTTCCGCTGTTGCTTTGGCGGCTGCACTGCAGGCAGACAGGTGTGAGATTTACACTGATGTTCCCGGGATCCTCACAGCGGATCCCCGGTTAGTGCCTGACGCCCAACTGATGCCCGAAATCACCTGTGACGAAATGCTGGAGCTAGCCAGTTTGGGGGCGAAGGTATTGCATCCACGGGCCGTGGAGATTGCCCGCAATTATGGGGTTTTATTGGCGGTGCGCTCCAGTTGGGTAGATAATCCAGGCACTCAAGTTCTGTCTCCTTTGCCTCAGTCCCGTTCCTTGGAAGATTTAGAACTTGTCCATCCAGTCGATGCCGTCGAGTTTGATACCGCACAAGCGAAAGTCGCTTTACTGCGAGTGCCGGATCGCCCCGGTGTCGCTGCCCGTCTATTCGGTGAAATCGGCCAGCAAGCCTTGAACGTAGACCTGATTATTCAATCCATCCACGAAGGTAACACCAACGACATAGCCTTCACCGTTATTCATCGTCATCTCACCCGGGCGGAGGCCGTGGCCGATGCGATCGCCCCCGCCCTCCGCAATCATCCGGCTGATCCCAATGAAGCGGAGGTGATTGTAGACCGGCATATGGCCAAGGTCAGCATTGCTGGCGCTGGAATGATTGGTCGTCCAGGGGTGGCGGCTCAGATGTTTTCTACATTGGCCGAGGCTGGGGTCAATATTCAGATGATTTCCACCTCAGAGGTAAAGGTAAGCTGCACTCTGGATGTGGAGGATTGCGATCGGGCGATCGCAATCCTTTGCCAAACCTTCAACCTGAATAGCTCTCCCATTCGACTAGACAATCCGGAACAGGCAGCAGCGCCTAAAGACGCCCCTGCTGTCCGAGGCGCCGCTCTTGATCGCAATCAAGCTCGTTTAGCCATTCGTCATGTTCCGGATCGTCCCGGTATGGCGGCCAAAATCTTTCGATTGTTAGCGGATCAAAGCATTAGCGTAGATATGATTATTCAATCCCAGCGCTGCCGCCTAGTGGCTGGTATCACCACCCGGGACATTGCTTTCACCGTGGCTCAAGCTGAGGCTGAGGCCGCCAAAGAAATACTGGAGGCCGCCGCCCCTAAATTAGGCTGTGGTAAGGTTGTGCTAGACACCGAGATCGCCAAGGTCAGTGTTGTCGGCATTGGCATGATTGACAGCCCAGGTGTCGCGGCCAAAATGTTCAGAGCCCTGGCTGATCAGCGCATCAATATTCAGATGATCGCTACCTCAGAAATTAAAATCAGTTGTGTCGTAGCGGAAACAGAAGGCGTCAAAGCCCTGCAATCAGTTCATTCAGCCTTTGGTCTGGCGGGACGGCGGCAAATTGAGATTCCGGCATGAAAGCTAAGGAGTGGGCGAATCAGCAAACCTCAGAGCAGTCGATTCACATCCAATAAAAAAATCGTCAGGTTTTTTTCCGATTGGGCGAGCATGATCACGTGACTGGCAATTTCCAAAGTGTCTGAACGACGGTAAGATTCTGGCAGCGCCCGAATCCTGGATAGAGGAGCTTCCATGAGTGTGGGCGCATTCGCTGTAGGAATGCTGAACAGTTCACCCTGAGCACTCTGGACATTGACCAGATAGCCTTTGGCCTGAATGTCGGTTGGCTGAGTAAAACCAAACAAACGTTGATGCAAATCCACAACGGTGACTTCGCGGTCATCAATATGGGTAATGCCGATGTGGCTGAGTCCACTGCCGTGAACTGGAGTGCAATTGATAATTTTATGCACCCTTTCAATCGGAAAAGCGACAGTGAGCTTGCCAATGCCAAAAACGATTAGTTTTAGAGAAAGGGCGGCTGATTGGGATGTGCGTTTAGGGATGCTAAACCGGGAGTTGTTTAGGATACTCTTCATGGCAATGGAACCAACATAAACAAAGCCAACATAGACGGAAGAATGGATGTGACTGCTTGCACCCGATTAGGTGAGAACTGGAACTGCTTCAGACTTTTGCTGCTCAAGCATATTTCGAATTTCGACCAGGAACGCTTGCTCGATATAGGGTTTGGTGAAGTACTGGTTTGCCCCTAAATGCATGGCCAAACGCCGATGTTTAGGATTCCCCCGAGATGTCAGCATGGCGACTGGAATACGGCTGATTTGGGGGGCTTGACGGCGCTGGTGGAGAAACTCAAAACCATTCATATTGGGCATCTCAATGTCACAAATGATCAGCTTGACTATTGAGTTCTGTTGCAGTTGATCTAAAGCTTCTTGGCCATCTCGCGCTTGCAAGACACGGTATCCTGCTCTTTGTAAAGTCAGCGCTAAGGTTCGTCGCAATGCGGCAGAATCATCAACCACCAGAATGGTTAAGGTTTGAGAGGGGGGTAGCGGCTGCATTGTCTGACCCATTCCTCCAGCAGCGATCGGTTCGCTGTCTGCGGACCGAGTGATAGGTAAGTCTGCCTCAGGAGCTGTTGTCAAGGTGGCTGTGGAGGATTGCCCCATAACATATTCAACCAGAGCTGCACCGTCAATCACAGGAACCAGGGAGCCATCCCCTAAAATGGTGCAGCCATAGGTATAGCTGGGTGATGCAATCACAGCGCCAAAGGGCTTAATCACCAATTCTTGTTCGGTAACCAACCGTTCGATCTCCAAGGCGAAAATGGTTTGATCTTGACGCATAATC
>JAKSDM010000280.1 GCA_022360135.1 Pseudanabaenales cyanobacterium
CGTGCAATCTCTGCTGACAACAGGCGATCGCCTCAGCATATTTATGCGCATAGTTGAGGAGTAATCCCCGTTCAATCCGCCAATTTTTTACAAAAATTGTCTTATCCAGGGCGATCGCTCGATCAAAATCAATCAGTGATTGTTCATGATCGCCCATCAGCTCGTAGACCCGACAGCGATAGGCAATTGCCCAAAGATAATCTGGCTTGAGTTCAATTGCTTGATCTAGGTCAGCGAGTGCAAATCTGTAGTATGTTTTCCCCATGAAACGGTAGGTTGCGCCTCGATGAGCCAGCGCCCAAATATAGTTTTTGTTTAGGTCAATGGCGCGGTTAAAATCAGCCAAGGCTTCCTCATAGCATTCTTTTATTCGGTAAGCTTCCCCTCGATGAGCCAGCGCCCAACTGTTGTTAGCGTTCTTTTCAATGGCCCGATTGAGTTCATCAAAAGTGGGTTGACAGGATTCCATTTTATAGCTTTCTTTTCTGTCTGATTGTTTTAACAAGCAACTGGTAGGCGATTAAGACCGCGCAGGGATATTTCTAGATTCCAATCTGGTGTATCGCTAGCAAGCTTTAAATTCGGCATACGGTTCAGTAGGCAATTAAGAGCAATCTCAGACTCCATATGAGCAAGGGCAGCCCCAAGACAAAAGTGCGCACCGTAGCCAAAGGCAATATGAGGAGGCTGCGAGCGTGTAATATCCAAAATTTCAGGGTTGGTAAATTTAGCAGGGTCACGATTAGCTGAACCAATGAGAGAGATGACGAATTGACCTGGTTTAAGTGTTCGTCCGTGGAGTACAAACTCTTCAGTAATCAGGCGAATAGAAGACTGAACAGAACTTTCGTAACGCAACAATTCTTGCACTGCATTTGGCGCCAAAGACGGATCTCGCTTTAAAATTTCCCATTGTTGAGGATGTTGCAGTAGCGCCAGCACAGCGTTGCCTAGAAAATAGCGTGTCGTTTCCTGTCCGACAATGATCAACATCGTAAACTGTGCAAGGATTGCTTCTAAGGGCAGCTCCCCTTCTTCATCTTCAAAGTCTTTCAAAAGGCAAAAAATATTGTGCTGCTCTTGATGGCGCTCAGCAAGTAAAGCCTTAAAATATTCCGTGATAGCAATTAAACTATTTTGTGCGCGGGTTGCCACTTCCAGAGTTGGTTTAGGAGCCTGAAACGAAACAAAATCGTCTGACCAAGCGATGAAACGATCGAGATCTTTAGTGGGAATTCCTAGAACGTTAGCTAAGACTAAACTGGGAAAAGGATAAGCAAAATCATGCATAAACTCCATCTCTCCCTTTTCTTGCATTTTGTCCAGGAGAGAATCGGCAATTTTCTCAATGCAGGGACGCATAGTCTTAAGCGCAGCAGGGGTAAAGACTGTTTCTAACGGCTTACGCAGGCGGCTATGCTCAGGGGGATCGAGAAATGATATCCAATTTCCAACGATGCGGTTTAATTGAGCTAATTCCTTTCGGTCTTCTCGGGGAAGTCGATCAACCAAAAGGTAACTGCGACGAGCAGAAAGGCGAGGATCACGCATTGCCTTAACAACATCGGCGTAGCGAGGCAGAAGCCAAGCTCCGCCAAAAGAATCGGTCCAATGGATTGGCGCATTTTCTCGCAAACGACGATAGGCGGGGTAAGGATTGACTTTAAATTCAGGATTGGCAAACATTATGTTATAGTTCTTCAACTAATCACCAATTATCAATACCTAAACTTGCCATCATTTCATGCTCGATGGGCGACATCGCTGTGGGCGGAATGTAGAGTGTAGAAACTTCTGTCACCTTAGCTTCTGGAAGCTTTGATAGAGGAATTCGATTAATTACAGGAGAGCAAACCGGATAATAAACAGCTGCCTCGTAAACGACGACTTCGTGGTCAGCATCGTAATCTTTCTCTAAAACCTCGGCTAAGATTTTTAGCCCTTTTCTGTGACTGCCTGGTTCATAAAAACCTAAATTCCCTATCATTGCAATCTGCCACAAAATCAAAGCGCTGGTGGGATCAAATTTGCGCCGTCGGATTAGAAAGTCTGTAGCTTCAAAACTCTGACACCCGTTTTTTCCTGGATCTACACCAAGGTCAGCAAATAAGCAATCTTCGGCAGAAATTCCAGGTAACATCTGTGCTCTGAAGCCTTCACAATGCGCCTGCTGAATAGCTGCATGGGCTGGATCGGCAAAAACCCCTGGATGTCCGTAAAAAACAGCGCAAACATTCAATCCCTGGCGAACTTCTAACAATATCCTTTCGGTCATTTCCCGATAGGTATCTCTGCGTCGTTGATTATGTTTGTTATAGGGCAAAGCTTCTGCTGTAGCATTTAAGCCTTTGAGCCACTTAGCTGTTACGGGATCAGCTAAAGCAAATAAAACCTTATCAGCTTGCTCTATCCAAGCTTTTGCAGCCAGGGTAAGATGGCCTGCCAATTGAATACCCGTACCCACAATTGTTAAAGAACCCGTTTTCAAATTAAAAATCCTTTTCCCTTTCTTATAAAAAGGAGTTTTCTCTTTACAAGGTTAGGGCGAAAAAACTCTCCCCATCAGTACCCTATCTTGAATGCGAGACTCGACGTTGAAGCCTTTGAAACAAGCATTGGGATGGGCTTTTATATCTGCTTATTTAGCTCGAAGAATAATTCAAGCTGCTCAGCTCTACCCTTTGTTGCTAGATGTTAAGCCGTCATTAGATGTTAAGCCGTCATAAGTATCTCCTTACTATACAGAAAAGAATGCTTGCTATACTTTTCTTAGGCTGTGTTTGGTGATTAATTTATCTCTTATTAGTTTATTACCATGAAACTCACACCAAAATCTATATCAAAACTCATAAAAAAACTTGTAGAAAACCCATAGAAAGACTCATAGAGCACTCCTAAATCAGTCGTAAATTCTATAGAAAAAGAATTCATTGTCAAATAAGAATTGCAATGCCCTAAAAAGCCTTTTGTATTCACAAATCATTTGGGATTGCTATAGCGCCGATCTGTATCTGACGAATCGAAATAGATAATTTACTCGTTCGGAAAGCGACTCTATGTACGCAAAACTTAACATCGATCGCGAAAGGCCCTGCCTTTTTATCAGGTTACCGTTTATACCCAAGTCAGAGAGTTGAGCCAGATCCTGAAGATCACTCTCCAATCCTCAAAGTCCCCCAGAATTGGGGGATTTAGGGGGCCGAATGACTCCGTCTCCGACTTGTGTGTACACGGTAGGGCTCTGCCTAGGATCGAGGGGAAAAAGAAAGTATTCGATACGGATTTCCCTGTCTCAATTCCGGCTATGCCTGCTCAAAATCGCCTGTAGCCACTGCCAATCCTCACTGCTC
>JAKSDM010000140.1 GCA_022360135.1 Pseudanabaenales cyanobacterium
CCAGCAATTTACTGGGATTAGCCATTCTGGTTTTTTCAATTCTGCTGTTTGTAGCCTATCTCCGCCGCAGCCGCCAGCTAGTGAATGAAATGAGACAAGCGGAAAACGATCAAGGCAAGTTAAGGCTGAGCCGGTAAAGCAACCAGCCAGAAAACTAAACCTATAAGGTGTATGTGGATCCACTAGGTAAAAAAGCCCCCAGCGCAGCCACAATCATGCGATGGCGGAAAGGACCGATAAAGCCTGCGATCGCGAGGCGAAAGGTAAAGGGCATAAAGCTTATTCATAAAGCTTATAGAGAGATCCGCCAATAGGTCTCGAATCTAAAGCCAGGGTGGGGCTCTACGTTAACGAGTTCAAACTCAGTCCCAACCAAGTGAACATAATTCGGGAAGAAGGTATCCCCCTCAAATTCTCCCTCCACGAGGGTCAGCTCTAAGGTATCGGCTAGTCTCAGAGCTTCAGCATAGAGGCGGGCACCCCCCATGATAAACACCTTGCGCTGATCATTCGCTCGCTTCAAGCCGTCTTGAAGTGAAGTCACAAACGACAGTTCAAAGGGATAGGCGATCGGATTTCTTACCGAGTCATCCGGCTGAGGCGACGAGGAGACAATGATGTTATGGCGCTCTCGTAAAGGCTGTTTCTGAAGGCCATACTCCCAGGTATTTTTACCCATAATCACCGTATATCCTAAGGTGAGTCGCCGAAATCGCTGGGTATCCTGAGGAATACGCCAGGGCAATTGGCCGTCTTTGCCAATCACCCGGTTAGCTTCGGCCAGCGCCGCAATGATAATCACTTCGGGCGGTAGCATGGGTGAGGTTTTGACATTGAATCACGTCGGCTCATGAGTACTTCCAAGGCAGTTCTAAATGCCTCTTCATCGTTTCGGTGCGCTGAAAAATAACACTTTAGTTCAGCGCCGCCTTAGTGATATCCGTCGAACGTCATGGGCCATATGACTCGGGTTGATTAGGGGCTCGCCAGATTTGACTCACCTGTGACAAATCTGGCGCAGGTGAAGAAATCAACATAAATCCTTCATCATTTGTTCCGCTGTGAACTTCAGCTCTGGAAAAGTCGCGCCAGGAACAATCTCATCATCAATGCACTCAACCCGTTGATATGCGCCATCTTGTAGGTTGAGAGCAATGACTTTAGGCCCTTTCCCTCGCTGACAATACTTACCCGCAATCTGCCCGAAATAGTCCACAATCCAGTATTCACGCACGCCTAAGGACTGATATTCCTCAATTTTTTCCAGGTCATTGACCCAGTTTCCTGAGGCGACTTCAACAATCATGTGAGGTACGGAGCGGATTCCCGGTAAGTCAGCTCGGTAGTCCTGAGGCTGGTCAATCACCGCTAGATCGGGGCGACGCCCAAACCCAGGGGATACTTCTAATGGATTGCGTCTACGAGTTGCGTAGGACAGCTTTAGCCGTCTGATTTCTAATGTAAATTCAAAGTCTAGGAAAGCTACAATCGCCTCATGCCAGTCGCCAGGTTGAGGCATCAGCACCAATCTCCCTGCAATCAGTTCATATTCATTCAACTCGTTCCCGTCATCGAATTCGAGGAACGCTTCATAGGTAAGTGGCCTAGCGATGG
>JAKSDM010000608.1 GCA_022360135.1 Pseudanabaenales cyanobacterium
TTGATAAAAGTGTCTCAATTCACTTCGGCTCAATTCTGTAGCAGCCCTTACTTTTTACCAACAACACCTTTTTTTAATGCAAAAAACGCATTTATTCTATTCGAGAATTGCAATTGAAGGACTATCATCTGTTAACTGAGCAGCAGCAGGAGAACGACCACCTTATCATGACAACACCACGAACTCGCAACCTGTTTCAAGAAATCAAAGCAATCAGCCAAGCATATACAGGTTGCCCTCCCTTGACTGAAGACCATTGGTTGAATGATCGGGTGCTGGAACAAAGCGCCCTGGTTCTATTGCTGCGGAGTGACGAGACTGAAGTATCGCCCTCACCAGTCTTTGCCGGGACTGACTGGCTCAGGATTAGTCACCCATCGGCGCCCTTAGCGCTGTTCCCAGATGCGGACGGCTATGTGGATTCCAATGAAATCTTACGGTGTCTAAATGTGTATCTCTCAACCCTAAAACACTACAACGACACCCGGATTGAGCCACCCGGAATTGAGTTGAGATTGAAGCATGAAGCGCAACCCCTATGGCTACTGCCGGTGATACCTGTAGACAATCGACAAGGCAAGCGGATCTATTACCTGATAGCCAACGGCCAGGGTAATTGGCGGCGTCTGCTGCCTGAGACAGTAGAAGTCTAAGCCGCCCGCTCTTGCCACTGGCTTAACTCATTCACCAGCGCGAAGTAAGCCGGTTTGGGTTGGTAATTGAGGTCAAACAGGCCGGGAGTAGATTCCTTGGGGACATGGCCAATAAAGCGGTCAGTGCAGCCCCAGACAGTGAAGCTTTTCGCCCCACCCTCCAGCGAGGCTTTGAGTAATTGACGATAAGCCGCGGCCTGGGTCTGATTTTTAATGGCGGCAGGGAGGGCTTGGGAAGCAGGCGGGATAGCGATAGTGACCTCAGAGACATGAATATTAATCCCCAGACTGCTCAAATCCTGAATTGCCGCCGCTAAGCGCAAATGGCCAATGGCCAGCGAGCGAAACACCTCATGGTGGAGCTGCATCCCCACGCCATGGATGGGAATATCGGCGGCTTTTAACTCACGCACCATTTTAGTGATGGCTTTCCAGCGAGCGAGGGTATGCACCCGATAGTCCAAATACATTAACTCAGCGTCCGGATCCGCCTGATGGGCCCACTGAAAACATTTCGGGATGAAATTTTCTACCTGCCGCCATAGTGAAGGGTGCGGGCGCGCCTGGTCATTAATGGCTTCGTTGACCACATCCCAGGCGTAAATCTTGCCGCGATAGCGCCTGAGTGTTTCAAAGATAAAGTCTCTTAACACTGTTTCCAGTTCAAGAGAGGTCAAGTTTTTCATCCACTCACAGCGGCTGAGATGCCAGCAGAGGGTATGGCCGCGCACAGATTGTCGATGTTTTTGGGCAAACTCAACAATCCGATCGGCGTTAGCAAAATTCCAGGTGTAAGGGGTAGGGCGAATGGTGTGAATTTTAAGCTCGGTAGCAGGTGCCACCAGATTGAAATGCTTAGCGACGACATCGCAATACTGGTCATGGATCAAAAGCTTCGCTTGTATCGCAGTGCCGATCTTAAATCCCAGGTTATCGGCCAACTCACGTAACATCTGGTTCATTATGAGAATCGCCATAGACTTACTTCCAGTAAGCCTAGAACGAGGCTGTCTGTCAAGGCGTGATTGACTTCTGGGATAAAGGCTTCACCTATTTAGTTCGTCCGAAACTTTGTTAAAAAAACATCTCAGCTCCCAACTGGATGAATGTAAGTTGAAGCTTCCTCGAATGGGAAGAGAGCGAATCCTAATTTAGCCGTATATTTAATTTACGTATTGCGCAGCGTGGCTATCTGCCCCTGACAGCTATCTAACATTTTTTGTTCAAGCAATTGCCAACACGGAGAGTCTACTAAGAGCCGACCGGTAGTTTGTTTGTGCTGACGGGTACAACGAAAAAAGTAGATCGGGTGAATCTTTTTTGAGTAAGCTGCTTGATTTTCGTTCAACTTGTCTTTGGGCTCCGCCTGTCGTAATTTAGCCGTCAGTATTCCACGTATCTATCCCAGTATTTCTTCAATACTATCCCTCAGAGCAATGAGAATTACTCTCGGTGTCGCCTGGAATAAAGTTCCTGCACCGTTTTCCTGAGTCGAGTTCAAAAGCATTGTGCATTTGAGCCCCTGTTTGTTGTAATTACAATTCCAATTTATGAACCCCCACGCCTCCTCACAGAACCCCGATCCATCTTATCCTTTGCATAACTCAGCTTCCATCTGGTCAGAAGACTGGATGGATAGTGGTTTGCAAACCTCAAAACCAGATACCTATTCTGGTGTTGGCGAATCAAGACTGGAGGATGATCTGAGGCTCTCAGAGAATTTGGCGCGCTCTGACTGGCCAATGAACTTGCAAACACAGCCGAATGACTTGGGGGCAACCCTTGCCATCAATCCCCTAAAGAACGGTATTGGGGTTGACTCCTTAACCGGTCAACCCATCGTTGACGCCCAAACTAGCCTTACGACTTCTCTTGCTACTGCTGTTGGATCGGATTCTCTCGCTGTTGTTACAGAGGCTAGCGGCATTCGTGATGTCAAGGATCAGTCACAAAAACTGTGGGGTTTTGAAGGTCGTGCAGGTGGGACCACAACCTATGAATTTGCGATTGGCCCCAATGGCGCTCAGGCAGACTTATTCCAACAGGCGGAGCATGTGTGGCAAAACGGTGAGGCTGTCTCTTGGTCAATGAATTGGCAACAGGATCAGGTTGTCTTTACCGTGGCTGGGCAGACGCTGACATATCCCATTGGGGACCGGGCTATCTTGAATGCGCTGTCGTTTTTAACCAAGGTGAACACGACCAATGATAAAAAAGTGGGCGAAGGCGCCACCATGGCGCTGACAATTGAATCAGTCAATGGTAAAGGGTTAGAGGCGCCGATCGCCCTTGAAAGTGTAGGACCTAATCAGGGACAAGATCTCGATCAGCTATTGATTTTTCAAGAGGACCAGATCTCTACTCTTGCAGGTACAGTGCGCCTAACGTGGCCAGCCAATGCTCCGAATCCTTACCTGGAAAATAGCCAGAGTCGAGTAACGTTTGAGATTTCCGGCTATCACTATGGGGCCGCCGACACAACGGCGCCGGAACTGACGCTGATCAGCCCAGTCGGTAGCGGTGTTCATAGCGGTTTTTTACATCTGGTGGGAACCGCCAGTGAAGCCGGGGCGTTGAGCGCCACCTTAGACAATACCACCACCCTGAATCTAGACCTGGCGGCGGGTGAATTTGACCAGCTGTTGCAGGATCTGCCCTTGAGTCAGGGTAGCCATCAACTGGCCCTAACCTTCACCGATCTAGCGGGTAACGCCAGCCAACAAGTGATTGATTTTGAAGTTTCAAACAGCCCCTTTTTGATTGGGGCCAACAGCACAAAAGGCTGGGCGGTGCAAAGTAACGAGACAATTGTCTTGGGAGAAGCCGATAGCTTTGTGGTGCAGGCCAGTGAGACGATTGCTCTGGGTCAATCGGCCGGGAAGCGAACGTTGCGCTTTGCAGTGAATACCTCCTTTGACCAGACAGATAGGGCAACCGCTAGCACAGATCGCTTTGCGGTGTATCTGGTGGACGCCAATGACCAGAGCAAGACGCTATTGGATAATGGGGCAGCGGGGACGCCGTTTTTCGCCCTCTCGGGCGATACGGCTGAATATACCCCAGGGTTAGTGGGCTACGACGGACAGTTTGTGGAAGTCGACCTCACCCGCTTAGAGACTTTTACCGAAGGGGTGTTGCTCTTTCAGGTGTTGAACCAGGATGGCGATACGGGCAGTTGGGCGCAGGTGAAGGGCCTGACCAATACTGTAGACCTGGAGGGGAGCAAAGGCGTGCTCTTCCCGGTCAATACGGATTTAGCGACCGTGGGGGGTGAAGTCGATCTGAGCGCACTCACGTTAAGCGACCAGATATCGGTTCAGTTCAGCCATGTCCGCTTTCAGCCTCAAACTGGAGAATATACGGCGGAGTTGCGGTTACAGAACGACGGATCCACCAGCATCAGCCGACAGGCAGCGGTGGTGTTCGCTAATTTGCCCCAAGGGGTGACGCTGCAAACCCCTTCGGGATAGATGCCGCAGGGGCGCCCTATCTGAATCTGCGCGAGGCCATTCGACCCGGTGGATTGGCTGCGGGCGAACGCTCGGATGCCGTCATGGTTGCTTTTAATAACCCGGAGCTGTTGCGACTGGCGTTTCAGCCACAAGTGTATGTCAGCGGTCCGAATCAGGCCCCTGTTTTAGACACGCTGGGCTCGTTCGAGGTGATGCCGGGGCGCACCTTGGAGATTCCCCTAAATGCAACCGACCCAGATGGCGATCGCGTCACCTTCTCTCTCCGCAGCGACACCAACTTGCCCATGGGCGAACTGGATGGAACCAGCAAACTGGTGTTTACCCCCCGGCCTGATCAGGTGGGTGAATACACCTTTACCTTGGTGGCCACCGATGGGGCGGAGGAAGTGACCCAGACGGTGACGCTCAACGTCGTGGCTGATCCAGATACGACCACCCGGATCAGTGGGCGGGTGCTCGACACCCTGGGTAACGCCCTGGCCAATACGCGGATCAGCTTGGGCGCGGCGGAGACGTTTACCGACACCGATGGATATTTCACGATTATCCCTGTGGATGGGGCTGACGCCTTAAAGATCTTTGGCAATGAGTACACCGGCTCGCCAGGGGAGGAATTCCCGTTTGTAGCGGAGAAGTTGCCGTTGGTATTGGGTCATGATCTATATGCTGGCGTAGACAATGTCATAGACCGACCGATTTACCTGCCCGCTTTAGACTTGGCGGATAACTCACAAACCACGGATGCGGCGGGCAATATTACGGTGACCAATGACGTCCTCAAGGCTGAGGTGTTGGTGGCGGCGAATTCGCTGATAGACCCGCAGGGTAATCCATTTACCGGAACGTTGAGTATTTCAGATGTGCCGCCCGACCTGACGCCAGCGGCGTTGCCGACCAATCTGTCGCCGGATCTGGTGGTGACGATCCAGCCAGGGGATATGGAATTTACCGAACCGGCCCAGTTAACGTTGCCGAATCAGGCGGGCTGGGCGTCGGGGGCGGAGATGGACCTGTGGTCAATTAATCCGACGACGGGTGAGTTTGAGACGGTCGGTCGGGGGCGGGTCTCGGCTGACGGGAGTGTGATTGAGACGATTGAAGGCGGTATTCGCAATAGTTCCTGGCATTTCTTTGTGCCGCCCAAAGTGCCCTACACGGCCCGCAAGGAAGAACAGGGCTGTGAGACCTGTGAGACTAAAGGCGGGTTCAGCTCAGACGTGTCGCTCAATACCGGGGCGGTGACTGAAACCCATACCCTGGCAACCTATCAATCGCTGGGCGAATCACGCGGTGTGCAGCTGGTGTATGATTCCCTGAGGGCGGATCCTCGACCAATTGTTCAGTTCAGCTATGACAACCTTGATATCAATAGCTTGATTCCGGTTAGACTGCAAAATAATTCGCGCTTGGTCGCATCCTTGAGCATTGTCGGCAATGGGATTCGCTATCAAGTTCCCGGCTATCAAGGCGACTTAATAGGATTGGATGAGGGCGCACATTTCTGGCGATTGCCGGAGAGTGCTGACCCGGTGGCGGGCGCTCTACAAGCTGACCTGAGGGATTTCGCTTCTGGGGTTTATCAGTATTCCTTGTCTTCAGGGATTTATACCCAGCCCCGCAGTGACCGATTTGTCGGCAGATCGACTAATAACACTGGCGAGCTGGTCCATGTCAACACCGTCGATAGCGCCTGGGGCAGTGGTTGGGGCGTCGCTGGCGTGCAAGAGCTGATAGAAACCCGGGATGGCTCGGTCTTATTAATCGATGGTGATGGCACAGAGCTTTTGTTTAAAATCGATAGCAATGGCGTTTATCAGGCCCCGCCCGGCGATTTTTCCTCCCTGGAGCGACTCAGTGACGGGACCTTCCGCCGAACTGATAAA
>JAKSDM010000184.1 GCA_022360135.1 Pseudanabaenales cyanobacterium
CTCATAGCATTGCCTCAATTGCCCTCACCCTAAATCCCTCTCCCCCAGGAGCTACCGTGTATGCAGATCTCGACCCCGATTGCGAATTTTGGAAATTGCGCTTAGTCGTCAAAGCCTACGGGTGACCATCGTGGTTCGTATACGTTTTGAACATCTAGGACAACACCTGTACTCACAGTACCTTTGGCGAAACGGGCGATACCGGCTTGGCGATTTTCATCGCCCACTTCAAACAGAACGAAATTACCATCTGGCGAAAATGCGGGACCAGCAACCTCCCGGGTTATACCCTGAACAGATATTGCTGCTATGCTATTAGTTGTGAAGTCGTAATATTGCATGCCTAAAAAACCTAGACGGGTTCCGGTGAAATCCCATATTGGCGCGTCTTGATTTTCCGCAAGCAATGTTTGTTCGGTCCCATCGGCTCGAATTGTGTAAGCGTGAGTATACGAGTTGGCGTCATCATCGTATCGATACGTTTTTGTGTATGCCAGAATAGGTGCGTTGCCGTCAGTTGGAATCACAGGATTCCAATTGAGTTCCTCATACCAAAATTGCTCTTCGGCAGGTGAGCTGACTAACTTTGTTAGATGTTCAAGCCTCAACTTGCCGCCCTTTGCCCAAATAAGCTCGGCAATAATCATTTCGATTACGTACAAATCTGTGTGAAATTGCGTCAGGTTGTCGTTGTTGTTTCCTATGTTTGAATTTCCAGACATGACGGAAATCGCGAGCGTTAGACCATCGGGAGATACGCCAAGTGATCGGACATCATTCCCGAATTCAGTCAACTGAGTGGCTTCTCCTGACTCTACGTCCACACGATAGGCTTCCCATGCCGCCCCTGGTGCGGCGTGGGAAGCAGCATAATAGATGTATTGCCCCTGAGGGCCCCATGAGACATAACCAGCTGGGCCATCGGCTGCGGTCAGTTGCGTGACATCAGTACCGTCGGGATTCATGATGAAGATATTCTCCTGCGATGTGAATCCGATCTTATATCCGGTATTTGCCGCTAATACCTCCTGCAGAACTTGGCCGCCAGAAGCAACAAGCAGGGTGTCCTCAGCGTCCTCTTCATTGTTGTCCGGATACTGGTCCAGTATCTTTGCCGCATGCTGTATCACGTCAGGAACGTTCGCTGTTGCCTGGATGTCGACACCTAATACTTGAGCGCTTTTTGGCAGGAAGTTATCATTATCTGAACTTTGTGGCTGAGAGGTTGAAGTAGACGATGCACTATCGTTGCCCCAACCAATAGCCAAAAAGGAAGTTACCAATAATAAGGAAAAAAGCGCAGTTCGGGAATTCATCAAGTACCTCTACTCGTTTGACGGGCTTTGTTACGCGAATCATTTCTGACCGCTATTCTCCCTTTTAGGAAGGAGTAATTGTTTGTTACTTTCAGTGTTCGCTGCTGCTTGAGAAAGGGCGATCGCACCCCGGCTGCGTTGTCCGATGCTAGGGCTCGCACAACGCAATCCAACCAAGACTTGAGTCTCAGATCAATTCAAACTCGGTTTTCTAACTCAGCACGAAGTGATCAGCGGTTAGGGCGGTTTTATCAACATTAATCAACTGCGCCACGGTCTTGAAATGGTTGCCATTATCCCCCAGGACATCGATCTTAACCTTCGTATCAGCGCCTAATTGCACCAGTTTCACATAGTCATTAAAGGCATTGGCGCTGTTATAAATGGAGTCTTTGAAGACGCTGCTTAAGTCGATTTGATCGACGCCTAGCTCAAAGTCAGTGATGATGTCACGACGATGGTCAATCTGGTCATAGGCAAAGGTGTCGTACCCCTGACCACCGACGAGGATATTGTATCCCCTACCTCCGAGAAGGAAATCGTCCCCTTTGCCGCCCTTGAGTAAATCGTCCCCTTGGCCGCCCTTGAGTAAATCGCGCCCATTGTCGCCCTTGAGTAAATCGTCCCCTTTGCCGCCCTCAAGTCTGTCGTGACCGCCTCTTCCTTGCAGGATATCATCACCCGCCAACCCCCTAATGAGATCATCGCCGGACTCGCCTTTTAGGTAATCGTCGCCCTTTGTCCCCAGAATGTTTAAACC
>JAKSDM010001132.1 GCA_022360135.1 Pseudanabaenales cyanobacterium
GGTTCAAAAATTAGGCAGAAATCATCCACATCGCAAAAGAGTTCTTCTAGACTGAGCATGGGACCACCCTGTAATGTCTGGTTTGTTAGACTTTCAGCTTACAGGTTGGTCCCTTCCTTATCCCGAACTCAGGTTAGATATCTATTATCCAGACGCCTTGCTGATTACGGTTGTTCAAGATCAACTCAACACCCATAGGGCCGCCTCCTTATATAAAGCCTTTGAGCCCGCCGAAGCGCGACGTATTATAGAGCGGCTGGAGTTTTGCTATACCCCTAAACATGGTAGTTGGTTGAATATGGCGGAGATCGAATTGAGTATTCTCTCACGCCAGTGTCTAGATCGCCGCATCCCAGACTTTGCCACCCTACAGAAGGAGGTAGCGGCCTGGGAAGCCAAACGCAATCAGAAACAAACCTGGATTGATTGGCGCTTCACCACCGCCGATGCGAGAATCAAGCTACATCGCCTTTACCCGTCAATTTAAGATTGACAGAGTACTACTTCTGTATTGACCCGTCATTCAAAAGGAGTAGCAGATATGGACGTTATCCCACGACGTTTACCCCCGGCTTTTAATTTCCAACTCACTTACCCCAAGGCCCATTCCCTGAGAGTGTTATCCTGGGTTCCCCTGGGAGTATTGACCCTGTTGGCGACGCTGCGGTTTCCCCCTCTAATCACTGTATTAGCTTTTGTGGTTTGTCTTACCGGAGCTTTTTCCACTACGCTATCACCCCGGATCGCTTATCCCAACTTTACCCAATTGAGTCGCTGGCGAATCATCGGCGTTCTGCTGGGGACATTGCTTTTCGCCTTCATTCTCACTCAGGCTAATCCCGCCTTCGCCCAGCTGTTTGACACCGTTGAAACTGAAGCTAAAAGCACCTTTGGGACGTATTTGGATCAAGACATTCTCACATTTCTGTTCAGCATGATGCGAATCGTGATCTGGGTGGCGGCGGTGGGGTTTGTCTTTTTTGCAGTTTATCAAGCGCAACGGGGTGAACAGTGGCAACCACTGCTGCAAAACGCTTTCATCATCATCGCCGCTGTAGTGGTGGTGGAAGGGCTGAGTAAGTTGTTTTTTGGCGCTTAACTCTGCTCTCTTTGTTGAAGCAAGTCACTCTCTGTTGATTTTAGCTATGACCGCCTCTGAACCCACTAAACTGTTTCGTTCAGTCAACCAGAGTATTGGGCAACAACCCTCTCTGGGTCCGATTCCCGCTAATCTGTTGGCCCCCTCTGGCGCGATTCTGGTCAGTTTCTATCTGCTGGTTGAGATTATTTTGAGCCTAGGCTTTGCGCCATTTCTCCTATTGAGCGCCTGGGGCGTTTCCACCTGGTGGATAGTCGTCGGTGAGAAAACCTGGACATTCGCCCATAAGTTCGCTTCCATTCCCGAATGGAAACGGGGCCACCTCCCTTATCAACCGCTTCTAGGGCAAGAAGATGAGTAAATCACGGCTGGGTACACAACGATATACTTTCAAGCCCTTCGAGGATGAGTCCGATCTGGAGTGCATCTGTCGGTTGGCGTTGCGTGGGCGGGATGTGGGCGCCTACTTGCTGCGTCACGGGAAGCGCTTCACCATCGTCTTCGGTTTTCAGGCTCCGGGCGTACATACCCTTCTGGCTCAAAGTCAGGTGGAAGCCGCCCTCAATCGTCTGGGAGAAGGACTCAAGGGACTACGACCAGGGGAGCGTCTACGCATTCATCTGCGTTCCTTCGCCAATGACCATGACCGCCAGCAGAACTTAGACCATCTGATTCATATCACCCCCAACTTGGAGACGCAGTTCCTGCTGATGGCCCAACAGCGCTCTATCCGAGAGTTGACGCAGCGAGGAGAACGCCAGCCCAAGGAGCTGTATCTCTTCGCCAGTTATCCCCTCGAAGCGGGAAAAGCCCATAGCGCCGACCGGATAGAACAGCTAATCGCCTGGTTGATCGAGCAATACGAAACCTTCAAGGGACTTAGGGAAGGCAAGGAACAGCAGCGTTACCGACAGATGCTAACCCGCGCCTTCACCGACGGCTTCCTGCATTGGGAGCAACAGCTCAACGCCCGTATGGGGCTGCAGGCCACGCCCATGACTGCTGTCCAGCTCTGGGACTACCTTTGGAGCCAGTTCAACCTCAATCCAGCGCCACCCATCCCCCAATGTCTGACGCTAGAGGAATACGAAGATCAAGAAACCCAATTGACAGAAGAGATTCGAGAGTCGCTCCACGCCGCCTCGGTCTTGATTCGAGGAGAGAATGGCAAACCCGTCCATCCCAAAGCCGAACGAGAGTGGGTCAAGGTGCGAGGCCAGTATGTCGGCGCTATTGTGCTGGAATCCAAGCCGTTGGGCTTCACCACACCCGAGCATCAACTGTACTACCTGTGGCGAGCTTTTGCTCAACTGTCGGACTGCGAGTTTGTCTGCGAAATCTCAGCGGCTGACCGGATGATGGCGAGAATCACCTTGCAACGGCTCACCCGCCAGAGCTATACCGCCACCCTGCGAGCACAGCAGCTGAAGGATGTGGATGTCAATTCACAGATGCGAGCCAAGAAGAGCGTAGAGGCCCAAGAACAATTTTTTGAAGGCGCTGCGCCGGTTTGGGTGAGTGTGCTCGCTTTGGTGCATCGGGACACCCCCGACAGTCTGGCGGAGGCGTGCCAAAAACTCACCAATATCTTTCCCCAGGGGGACTTTATTCGGGAAACAGAAATCGCCTGGAAACTCTGGCTCCACTCGCTGCCGATTGTGGATGACTGGCTGCTGCGAGATGGCCGCAGGCAGATGTATTTGACCAACGAAGCCCCTGGATTAATGCCCATCGCCTGCACCCGAGCGGCGGATCGCCAAGGGTTGGAGTTGATTACCCGTGAGGGAAACATGCCGTTGCTGATCGACTACGTGAGCAGACACCTGGGGATGCTGATCTTTGGTCAGACTCGTAGCGGCAAGTCGGTGTTGGCGGCTGATATCTTTGTCAGCGCGATCGCCCATGGCATGAATGTGATTTCCCTGGATTATCCCAAACCGGATGGCTCCACCACCTATACCGACCTGGTAAAGTTCTTTGGTCGCCAGGGGGCCTACTTTGATGTCGGCTCAGAGTGCAACAATCTGTTCCAAATCCCCGACTTACGCCACTTGCCGGATAAACAGCAGCAAGAGCGGCTGGACGACTACAAAGAATTTCTGGTCAAAGCCCTGACCACGATGGTGATGGGGGCCGAAACCGAGAACCAACTGGGTAAGCAAGTCCATACGGTGCTGTGGCAAGCACTAGTCGCCTTCTTTGATATCCCAGAAATCCAGATTCGTTATCAGAACGCTTTTGAGGAGGGATTTGGCGGATCCGCCTGGAAGCAGATGCCCACCCTGAAGGACTTTGTGGAGCTTGTCGCCCAACTGGATCTGGGGATTGAATCCGCGATGATCCTGGAAGCGATCGCCACCATTCTGCTAGAGCTGAAGGGCTGGCTGAGCAGTCGAGTGGGCCGAGCCAACTCCCACACCTCCACCATTCGCACCGATTGCAATGAGTTTGCGGGTTTGCGTCTGGGAATGCTAAAGCTATTCATTTCGTCAGGGAGAGATCTACCATGGCAACCAATCGAATTAGCGCCTCTTTAGATCAAGCAGACCAGGGTGCAGTGATGGCGGCAATTTCGACGATTAAGGAAAAGCTGCCGTTTTTGATGGATTTGACAACGGAGGAGCGCAAGTCGTTGCCAAAGATGGGGGATAAGAGTCGGGCTTTTGTTAGTAAGGCGTTGGAAGTAGCGACGCAGAACCCGGACTTTCTGCCCAGGTCATTTGACTTGGAGGAAATGCGGAAGGATGTCCAGTTGTTTGAGGCGCTGTATCCACTGTTGTTGTCGCTGACTCAGATGCAGGAGTTGGTGGATGATACCTGTATGGCAGTGGGCAGTGAGGCGTATGCGGCGGCTTTGCAGGTGTATAACTATGCCAAGGCCTGACTTTTCCCGCTATCTTTTTGAAAGCAAATCCGTGCCAGATTTTGAGGACTGAAAGGCTTATGAGCTCGTTGGCAGTTCTCAATAATCTAGGCTTAATGAAAATAAAGCGTATTCTGAAACCCTTACTATGGAAGCACTTTAGACTTAGCGGGAAAAGTCAGTGCCAAGGCGAGTGATCAGGGTGCGGGATTAGATGCAATGGTGGAGGAAATGGGGCGGCGATTTGCTCGAAAGTCCCGGAAAACAAAGGTGCAGGAGGCAGGGGTATAGGAATTAGCTTGACGATTTGAGTTCGAAGGTTGACAACTGAAGCTCAGAGCTTGGATGGTGGAGCAAATTGCTCGACATTTCGAGTTCTGAGCTTCGTTTTTTGGGTTCAGAAGGCGGAGTTTTGAGTTCGGAGGTCGGAAGGTTGAGTAAAAAGGCTGAAAGGTCGAGTGAGGAAGGTGAAGGTTCGAGCAAAAAGGTTGAAGGTTCGAGTTCTGAGCTTGAATGCTTGGGTTTGGAGGGCGATCGCTACACTGCCAACCTCAAACGACTGCTCATGGAGGGGTGCGATGAATTTGGTTTGGACTTCATCGGTAACAATTTGTCATGCCACCTTCCAGATTCAATAGATCGAAATCATTACTGAGAGGAAGGAAGGTAAACCTCATGTATGACTGGGAAATGCCGTTCAATAGCGTGGCTTAAGAATTCCAGCATGGTTTTGAGACGAAACCTTTGCTGATAAACCCGTCGTCCTCCCTGGCGAGTGATACTGACAAAGCGCCAAAGGAGATATATCCAGAGATTGACCAAGATAAACGCCAAGGCCACAAACAATAACCGGAGCACAGGATTTTTAGTAGTCGTGCGAATCCGGCATTGATTTTTGATGCGATAGCTGGTTTCAATGCCAAAACGGTCTCGGTAATGGTGATGCACTTGGTGTAAGGCGACCTTGACCCGATAGACGACATAGATCAGATATTGAATCCCATGTCGTCCCCGTATACCTTTGTAGTAGCGACAAATGATCGCCATCTGGCAATCTACCGACCCATACACAGCGCTTTTAAGAGCATATTGGGTGGTGTAGCTTTTCCGCCCTTGGCATAAGGCGCGAGCGCCCCCTTGCTTTCCCCGAATTACCGCTGGCATGATAAACGGGAGTTTGAGCGCTTTAAGCCAGCGAATGACTGGGACAGAATAAAACCCTCGGTCGAGATAAAGGCGTTTGACCTTCACCCGCAACGGCGTTAGCTTATCCAGCAAGTAGG
This sequence comes from Pseudanabaenales cyanobacterium, assembly GCA_022360135.1. Classification (GTDB taxonomy): domain Bacteria; phylum Cyanobacteriota; class Cyanobacteriia; order Phormidesmidales; family Phormidesmidaceae; genus JAKSDM01. The sequence goes on from JAKSDM010001132.1 coordinate 5,246, forward strand.
TGATGGTGGCCACCGAAGTTTCACGGTGGGGGACGGCGTGCATCGCTAAGGTAAACCGCTGATGAGGTCGGATAACGTACACGGTGGCGTAAGCAAAAAACGAGGTGGTCCCGGCTTTGGCTTTGGAGCGGTAGATATAAGGCGCTGATTGCTGAGTCGGTTCCCCATAGTAGGGAATCAGATGTAAATCGATCGCCAGTCGATGGCGGTGGTTGATGATCTTAGACGGCGCCCGACTTTGCAGCGCCGCATTCACCTGAGCCTCTAGCGAGAGCATATCGTCGAGCTTATTGAGGTGAGGGAATGTTCAGATTTTTGTGTAAATCCTGATTCTTGAACGGAAAATCAGGGGTTTTAGCCCTGTCCAACACGGTTTTGTGAACACTCCCGAGGTGATGGCGAATCCCATTACCCGTAGGCGTTCCATCCAAAACCTCGGAGGTGTGTTCGATACTATCGTGGTGACTGGCCGCCCGTAGCAGCACTTCAAAGAGGGTTTGCGGACTACATTCGCCTTGCATCTCGATCGACAGATGCTCCATCAGGCAATCCAAGGTCGCTTCTAGCGTACTTTCATCCGTTAACGCGGGGGCAGGTGATACTGAAAGAGGGGATGTATATCAAATACTTGACAAATCCCATGACTGGGAACATGGCTAATTTCCAAATTCTCTTCTAGTCTGACCCTACCCCTTTTCCTCCCTTAATTACTCTCTACTGATAGGATTTTTGATCTACTGAGCCTATCTGATTCATAAATCTGCAAGGCTTTTTAAGCCTATGAAACCCTCTCCCAACAGCAATATCAGTTTTACAAAATCTTACGCCTGATTTAGGGTTGCCATATAAACAGCTGATAAAACCTTTAAAAATCATTTAAAATCTGATTCTAATCTTAGGTAGTTCAAGCTATAATTGGATGTTGGTTTAGTTGCACTTTGTTCAAAAGAGTTACCTTAGAAGCTCCAATATTTATGCCGCTGATGCAAGCTCATGGCTAGGGGAAGTGGATCTTTACTATCTTTCAGGGGATGGCAGATTTATTTTGAGCTAAGAGTTATGCTCTTTTCCGAGAACTCAAGAGGTCTGCAGGTAGTCATGTGAAAAACTTGGGAGAGTAGAACGTGACTAAATTATCTCTTATTAAGGTACTTGATGACTTGTCAAAAGTCAGAGATATTTTACTATCTTGTAAAACTAGAGATGAAGCTATTAAAAGTGCTTTAGATATTGTGCTAAAGAGGCTGCACCCTCAGACAGCTGCCATCTTTTTGTTCTCCAAGGATGGGCATCTAGTGCGTGCTGGAATAAAGGGAACAGACCTTAACGATAAACCTATAGACAATAACTGGTTTCCTCAAGAAAGCTACAAAGTCGGCGAAAGTTTCACGGGGCGAGTTGTACTCCCTGCAACAGACGACTCACGTTACGGGAAGCCTCAGTGGTTCGACGATCTAGGTAATGAACACTTAAATGATAAAAGTAAGTCTGAATATTTAAGTAAATTAGGTGAAATAAAATTTGTAATTGGCGTGCCTTTAAATAGTCAAAATAGAACTTATGGCGTGCTTGAAGTTATTAATAAGTTAAATCGAAACGATCAAGGTCTTACAAGCTTTGGTACGGAAGAGATATATTGGCTGGCTGCTATAGGTGCAAATTTAGCAACTTCCATATCAAATTTACGCAGAAATAGCCAAATAAGGATGTTAACCGAAATAGGTAATTTATTAGTAGAAACTCCTGTTGATAAAAATTCCATATTTCGGAGTGTTTGTGAAGAGATTGCAAATAAACTACTTAACCCTAATACTTCCTTTAAGGTATGTGTAATCCATGGAGGAGTTAAACCTGATCCGTTAAGGGTATTAGCAAAAGCTAAAGTTGAAGGCGTAACTTGGAAAGGAAGAAAAGATGGAAAAAGAGAGTATGGAACGGGCTTTGTAGGAAGAGCTGCTGATAGCGGCGAACACATAATCGTTAAGAGAATTAGTGAAGATATAGATAAATTTTATAATCAAAAGTGGATTAAAGATAATCATCTTGACTCTTGTGCTTGCCTTCCACTAGTAGCAAAAGGCAAGGTTGTAGGTACGATTTCTTTGTTTGCTGGATACAATTACACTTTTCATGAAGATATCATTAACTTATTGCAAAGCGTAGCATCTTTAATTGCATCTTTTGCACTGAGAGCCATGGCTTCAGAGGAGGTAAGGAAACTCGAAAAACATCAAAAA
>JAKSDM010000539.1 GCA_022360135.1 Pseudanabaenales cyanobacterium
GTACTTTTAATTATTGATGGCATTCCTTACGCTTGGAGAGTAATCTAGAGAACCCTATAAGATTAGGATGGGTTTTAAAACTCAATCAATGCTTGATTCTTTTATCGGAGAGATCAATACTTTCAGGGGATTTTAAAACAGGCCCTAGCAGGTTCACAATCCCCTCATGATTACGTCAGATCCTACCTCGGTAGGACTCGTTTTAGGTTTGAAGCGCGATGAGAATCCTAAAGCGGCTGACTTTGATCCATCCGAAACGGGGACCTGGTGAGCCAGTGTGATTGGCTTGGGGGTGCGGCTAAAATGATTTCAAGTCCAAACAGGAGAGCGTTTCACCCTCCACAGAGCCTTTGATATGCTTCAGCATGACGGAAGAATTGTATTGTAACTGCTGATTAGGAAAATCAGGATGAGCAGGCTAGTCGTTATCAATCTAGGCTCAGGCGACTTGCAACAGGGTTGTCCCAGCATTACTGCTCAAATTTCTCAACCTGAGGGCAGTCGCCATTCAATGCAATTTCGGGGCAGTTTACCCCCGGCCCCAGCGATAGCCCGTCTCTATCAACGTTGGCAGTTGCTCTATGAAGCGTTTTATCAAATGCGCAGTTTGCGGTCTATCCGCGACTTCGAAATCGTCTCCAGCGGAATGATGACTCATTTTTCTGAGGTCGAATTCCGGCAGCTGTGCCAGCAGTTACAAATCCAAATCAATGCTTGGCTAACCTCAGAGGCGTTCCTCAATCTCGATCAGCAAGTGCGATCGCAGCTCAGCCCGGCTGAGGAAATTTGCTTCATTATTGAAACCGACGATGACTATCTGCGGCGATTACCCTGGCATCAGTGGCGTTTTTTTCGGGACTATCGCAAGGCGGAATTGGTCTTGAGTCGACCAGAGTACAAACAGCGGCAAGCCTTACCGCCAAAAATTTTCCGCCAGAGAATCCGAATCTTGGCGATTTTGGGCAGTAGCGAAGGGATTGATCTCGATGCCGAGCGCAAGTTTCTGGAGGGGTTGCCGGATAGCGAGACCCAATTTCTAGTCAAGCCAGAGCGCCGGGAATTCAACACCCAGCTCTGGGATGAGGTGGGCTGGGACATCCTGTTTTTTGCCGGTCATAGTCAAACGGAAGGCGAAACCGGACGGCTGTATATCAATCAGCAGCAAACCCACAATAGCCTCACCATTGAAGAGTTAGAGGAAGGACTCAGCGCCGCTATTGACCGGGGGTTGAAGCTAGCGATTTTTAATTCCTGTGAGGGATTGGGATTGGCCAACGCCCTGGCGAAGTTGGATATCTCCCAGGTGATTGTGATGCGGGAGCCCGTGCCCAATCTGGTGGCGCAGGAATTTTTCAGATACTTTCTGACGGCCTTCGCTGGTCAACGATCGCCACTCTACCTGGCGGTGCAGGAAGCCCGCAGAAAACTGCAAGGACTAGAGGATCACTATCCGGTGGCCTCTTGGTTGCCCGTAATTTGCCAAAATCCCGCCTTAGAGCCGCTGACTTGGCTCCAGTTAGGCGGCGGGGCGCCGTGCCCCTATCGCAGCCTGGAAGCCTTCCGAGAGGAGGATGCGCCCTTCTTCCATGGGCGCGAGAGCGTAACTGAGCAACTGGTTTTGGCAGTGAAGAAAAAACCGTTAGTCTCTGTGATTGGGGCGTCTGGGAGCGGCAAATCGTCGGTGGTGTTCGCCGGACTGCTGCCCCGCTTAAGGGCCAGTATGGCCGTGCAGATCGTCGCCTTTCGTCCAGGGCAAAATCCGTTTGAGGCGCTGGCGGAGGCGCTGGCGCCGCTGTGGCGCCCGGACGCCAGTTGCCGCTCGGCTGAACTTGACCTGATCAGCCAGCTGCGACACGACGCTCAGGTCTTATGCGACATGATCGAAAGCATTGTCCAGCCAGGTTCTGGTCAGCGCCTGGTGTTGGTGGCGGACCAATTTGAGGAACTTTTCGTTTTATGCCCTAAAACAGAACGCCAACTCTTCTTGGATAGAATGCTGAGGGCGGTTAAAAAGGCCCCCATGTTCACCCTGGTCTTTACCTTACGGGCTGACTTTCTGGGCCAAGCGCTGGCTTATCCCCCCTTAGGAAAGGCCCTGCAGCATTGCCCGCCAACCCTTCTACTGGCCATGAATCGGGAGGAATTGGAGCGGGCCATTGTCCGCCCTGCGACGGAGATGAATGTACGATTGGAGAAGGGATTGGCTAATCGATTGATGGATGAGGTTGACCATCAACCGGGACGGTTGCCCTTGCTGGAATTTACCCTGACGCAGCTGTGGTCAAACCAGAAGGATGGCTGGCTGTCGCATCAAGTCTATGAAGAGATTGGCGGCGTGGAGGAGGCGTTGGCCAACCATGCCGAGGCGGTGTACGCCCAGCTGAGCGCAGTGGACAGGAAGAGAGCGCAGCGGGTGTTCATGCAGTTAGTGTCGCCCGGGGAAGGGACAGAAGACACCCGCCGCTTAGCTACTCGCGAGGAGGTCAAGGAAGAAAACTGGGATTTGGTGATGCGCTTGGCGTCTTCCCGCCTGGTGGTCACTAACCGCAACGCCTCCACAGGGATTGAAACGGTGGAAATTGTCCATGAGGCGCTGATTAGAAGCTGGGGGCGTCTAGAGCAGTGGATGCGGGTGGGGGGTGAATTTCGCCGCTGGCAAGAGCAGCTAAGGGCGGCGATGCGTCAGTGGGAGAGTAACGGAGACAATGCCGATGACTTGTTACGAGGAAAACAGCTGAGTGACGCCGAAGATTGGCGGCTCAAACACCTAGAGGAACTGAGTAACCCGGAACGGGTTTTTATTCAGCTGAGTCTGGAGCAGCGGCAGCATCAAATCAAGCAGGAAAAGCGCCGACAGCGGCTGACTCTCTCAGGGCTTGTGGTCGGTTTAGTATTCGCTATCGGCCTGACGGGGGTGGCTTGGCTGCAAACGCAGAAAGCCCGAATCAATGAGATCAAAGTGATCGCGACGTTGTCAGAAGCGCTCTTTGCCTCAAATAAAAAGTTGGAGGCGCTCAAAGCAGCAATCAAGGCGAAGCAAAAACTGCAAACCTTAGGTGGGGCTGACCCAGACATCCAGGAGCAGGTTGAATTGGCGCTGCGGCGGACCATTTATGGGGTGGATGAGTACAACCGTTTGTCAGGGCATAGCAGTGGGGTTAACGGAGTTTCCTTCAGCCCCGACGGTGAGATGATCGCCTCGGCTTCTGAAGATAAGACCGTCAACCTTTGGCAGAGGGACGGAACATTGGTAAGCAACCTCCAGGGGCATAGCAATGTAGTTAAGGGAGTCGCCATCAGCCCCAACGGTGAGATGATCGCCTCAGCCAGTAAGGACAAGACCGTCAAACTCTGGACTCTAGACGGAACCTTGATACGCACTCTGCAGGGGCATGGCGATGAGGTTGAGGAAGTGATTTTCAGCCCCGACGGTGAGATGATCGCCTCGTCTTCTGAAGATAAGACCATCAAACTCTGGGCTCTAGACGGAACCTTGATACGTACTCTCCAGGGGCATAGCGCTGGAGTTGAGGGAGTCGCCTTCAGCCCCGACGGTGAGATGATCGCTTCGGCTTCTGAAGATAAGACCGTCAAACTCTGGACTCTAGACGGAACGTTGGTCAATACCCTGCAGGGACATGGAGATGAGGTTGAGGGGGTGGTTTTCAGCCCCGATGGTGAGATGATCGCCTCGGCTTCTGATGACAAGACCGTCAAACTCTGGACTCTAGACGGAACCTTGGTCAATACCCTGCAGGGGCATAGCGATGAGGTTGAGGAAGTGGTTTTCAGCCCCGATGGTGAGATGATTGTTTCGGCCAGTCAGGACAAGATGGTCAAACTCTGGCGGCGTGACGGCGCCTTGCTGAGTACGCTCCAGGGACATCATGACGCGGTTAAGGGAGTTGCCTTCAGCCCCGATGGTGAGATGATCGCTTCGGCCAGTCGGGACAACACCGTCAAATTCTGGAAGCGTGACAGCACCTTACTCAGTACTCTCCAGGGACATAGCGATGCGGTTAAGGGAGTTGCCTTCAGCCCCGACGGCCAGAGACTTGCTTCAGGGAGTGACGACAATACCGTCAAACTCTGGACTCTAGACGGCGCATTGGCAGGCGTCCTCCAGGGGCATAGCGATGAGATTTGGCAAGTTGCCTTCAGCCCCGATGGTGAGATGATTGCTTCGGCTTCTGGGGACAGCACCATCAAACTCTGGCAGTGGGATGGCGCGTTGGCAGGCGTCCTGCAGGGGCATAGCGCTGGGGTTAACGGAATTTCTTTCAGCCCCGACGGTAACACGATCGCCTCGGCTTCTGACGACAAAACTGTCAAACTCTGGACTCTGGACGGAACATTGGTGGGTACCTTCCGGGGACATCGTGATGAGGTTAACGGCGTTGCCTTTAGCCCCGACGGTAACACGATCGCCTCGGCTTCTGACGACAGAACCGTCAAACTCTGGACTCTAGATGGAACGTTGGCAGGCGTCCTGCAGGCGCATAGCGATGAGATTTGGCAAGTTGCCTTCAGCCCCGATGGTGAGATGATTGCTTCGGCTTCTGGGGATAGAACCGTCAAACTCTGGAATTTAGACGGCGCGTTGGCAGGCGTCCTGCAGGGGCATAGCGCTGGGGTTAACGAAGTTTCATTTAGCCCCGACGGTAACACGATCGCCTCAGCTTCTGACGACAAGACCGTTAAACTCTGGCGGCGGGATGGCGCCTTGCTGACCACCCTCAATGGCCATAACGACGCGGTTAAGGGAGTTGCCTTCAGCCCCGATGGTCAGACCATTGCCTCGGCGAGTGTGGACAAGACGGTGATTCTGTGGGATTTGGAGCGGGTTCTAGATCTAGATAAGTTACTAGTGTACGGGTGCAATTGGATGCGCGATTATCTCAGAACTAATCCCCAGGTTAATCAGAGCGATCGCCGTCTCTGTGCTGGGATTGGAGATCGCTAGCTTGAGGCGATCACATAAAATAAATAGGATAGGTTTGGCTGCCTAAGGCTTGAAGATAGGGTTCTAACCTGCGTAGCGCTATCCTGCCGGACTTTCTCAGTTTAAATTCGGACACCAAAATTAGTTCAGCAGATTCTTCAAGGTTTATGGCCCCCAGCGCCCCACCCCGCTATCAACAAATTGCCGATGAGCTGCGCCAAAATATTGAAGCGGCCGTCTATCAAGTTGGCGACCAGTTGCCCACCGAGGCGGAGTTGAGTAAGCGATTTGATGTGAATCGCCACACCCTGCGGCGGGCGATCGAAATTCTTCGTCAGGAAGGGTTGGTCCGGGTCGATCGCGGGCGAGGCACGTTTGTCATGGCGGCTCCTATTGCTCTCACTATTGGCAAACGGGTACGCTACAACGAAATGCTCAAAGCCCAGGGCCTGA
>JAKSDM010000571.1 GCA_022360135.1 Pseudanabaenales cyanobacterium
CCTGCTTGATTCGGGTGGTGGGTAATGATGAAGCATTACAGGCAACGGCAGTGAAGAATGCGAAGGCGATCGCGGCTGGCCACAGTTTCATCATTCTGATGCAAGAAGCCTATCCGATTAACTTTCTAAATGCCATCAAACAGTGCCCAGAAGTCTGCAATATCTACTGCGCCACCGCCAATCCTGTGGCGGTGATTATCGCTGAGACAGCCCAAGGCGCAGGCATTCTAGGGGTTGTGGATGGTTTCTCTCCTCAGGGAGTGGAAGGCCCCAATGAGATCAATGCTCGTCGGGACTTGCTGCGTCAGATCGGATATAAGCTATAGCTTATTAATGCAATGCCTCGCCAGTCCTCTCTATTCCCGGAAGAGAATTACAGCGTATTTCTGAGTGAGCTTAAAACGCGCATTCGTAACGCCCAAGTCAAGGCTGCGCTGGCGGTTAATAGTGAGCTGGCGCTGCTTTACTGGCAAATTGGGCGAGAAATTCTAAAGCGCCAGCAAGATCAAGGCTGGGGCCGGAAGGTAATCGAACGTCTAGCCAAGGATCTAAAGCAGGCTTTTCCTGACATTAAGGGGTTTTCCCGCAGCAACCTGATGTATATGCGGGCGTTTGCCGAGGCTTGGCCAGATGAGCAAATTGTCCAACGCTGCGTTGGACAAATTCCCTGGCGCCACAATATTGCCCTGCTGGATAAGCTAAAATCGCCGGAACAGCGCCTTTGGTACGCCCAACAAGCGGTTGCTAATGGCTGGAGCCGCGACATCCTGGTGATGCAAATTGAGACAGGTCTCTATGAGCGACAAGGCAGCGCCATGACAAACTTCGAGCGCACCCTGCCTTCACCCCAATCAGACTTGGCCCGACAGATCATCAAAGATCCCTACAATTTCGATTTTCTGACGCTAAACCAGGATGCCCAAGAACGGGAGTTGGAGCGTAGCTTAGTCGAGCATATTCGGGACTTTCTGCTGGAATTAGGCATCGGCTTCGCCTTTCTCGGCAGCCAATATCCCATCGTTGTGAGTGGGAAGGAATATAGACTTGACTTGCTCTTCTACCATACCCGTTTGCATTGCTATGTGGTGATTGATTTAAAGACGGGTGAATTTGAGCCAGAATTCTCCGGCAAAATGAATTTCTATGTGGCGGCTGTGAATCGCCAACTTCGGACTGAACCCGATGCGTCAACTATCGGTATTGTCCTATGCCGTTCAAAAGATCGAACGATTGTGGAGTATGCTCTGGATAC
>JAKSDM010000123.1 GCA_022360135.1 Pseudanabaenales cyanobacterium
GAGATAGCTAATGATTAGCGCTCCGGCTGAAATGCGTAAATCCGGTTGATGACCTGAATGAGGCATGGCGTCGCCATGCCTCAAACTGTTTCTCCGAAGGATTGATCCCAAACGAATGATACTTTTTTACCTCTCCCCCTTCCTGACCTCCTTCGCGACAAGCCTATCGATAGAGTTAACCGTGCAGCCAAAACTTACACAAGTTCCTCAGGTTGATAGCATGACACAAGTCATCAATACTAGAGAGGTTTGGGTCAATGAACCTCTCTGCTATATGGTGACCTCGGAGGGAGAGGTTGTGAATCTGGAGGGGTTATGTGATTCTTCGCCAGACAGAAACCCTCGTCCTCGCGCCGCTAGCAGGCGCAACATTCCCTATACGCCATCTACCTTGACTCCTAGGGTTACCTCCTCGGTTATTGGCATAGTCCCCATGGCTAGGGACAACTTAAGAAATAACCGCGATCCGGAGATAGAGGGTTATCGCTAGCAAGCTTGAATCAAGTTATGCACTGGAACATCTCTAAGGCTATATTCTGGTAGGTGCGACTCAAAAATCCTACGTTTAGCTGCTTGAAACACAGCCGAAAAACTTGCCTGCCCTTAAAGCGTTTCCTATGCTTGAGGCAGCTCGTCTATCTGTCCCATGTCAATGAATTCATCTTGAGACAACTGAGTCGCCGTGCTTGTTAGTATCTGCTTTTTTAGCTCCTCCACACTAATTTGACGCTTCCAAGCCAGGTGTTCAAGCACCTGGTTCCGATATTGGGTTCGATGGAATAGATGAGTCCGAAGCAAAGTCTCTGCTTGAACGCTTAGCGATGAGTTCTTGATGAATGCTTCTAACTGAAGCATATCCGTGTAGTACTCGCCCAGATTTTTCAAGTGAATCTCCTCCTCTGTCAAAAAACAACTTTATAGTGTAACTTCGCTAACTGATCCGGCTGGCCCCGAAGATCGGGAGCACTCGACTCAGGCAATGCTCAAAGCGGCGCAAGCCAACTCGTTAAACCCAGTCTTACCTCAGGCGTACAGTTACTTCTACAGCGTCTATATCAATGATGGCGCTGTTGGCATAGGTGTCATTAGCTGTCTGTTGCTCTGGCCACTGACAAAATCTATGGTTGGTCAGAAACTGGCTCAGGGGCCCCGGCCTCGACCAAGGAGCTGGATCGAAGTCGGTGGAGCGCAGTTCTGTCAAGGCTTGGAAACTCGTTCTGAAGTAACTTAAGATGGCTTCCCACCCGCCCTCAAAAGCGTGACTTATCCTGGAATGGAACCGCACCATCAGGAAACCAGTCAACAACTTAACCGGTAGCGGCGCCGCCGCCATTACCCAACATAGACTTAAGAGGCTGCCGATCTCAAAGGGTGTAGCGTAATCATCTTTATCCTCCACCTTAAAACTCCAAGCAATTATCCCCAATCCGAGGGCTTGA
>JAKSDM010000499.1 GCA_022360135.1 Pseudanabaenales cyanobacterium
CAGACCCTGGTTCAGCGGCTGAAGGCCGATGTTGAACGGGTTGTTAATCTAGAGGAAAAGTCTAAGAAAACGATTCTGGTGGTGGATGACCAGCCCAACATCCGCACTCTGTTGAAGCAGGAATTGGAAGCCGAGGGTTATCTGGTCAAAGAAGCTAAAGACGGTGTCGAAGCGCTTGAACAGGTCAAGGCTACCCCCCCTGACTTGATTATTCTGGATGTGATGATGCCCAGTCTCAACGGGTTTGATTTAGCAGCTGTGCTGAAGAATAACCCGGCCACAATGGACATTCCCACAATTATCCTGTCTATTATTGAGGATCAGGAGCGCGGCTATCAATTAGGCATCGATCGCTATCTCACTAAGCCCATTGACATCGAAGCGCTGCTGAAAAACATCGAAGTCTTAATTGCGCAAAAAAGCTCCCAGAAAAAAGTACTGGTGGTTGATAAATCTGCACCCGCCACAAAAACACTTACCGATGTGCTGCTTTCCAAGGGATACATTGTTGCAGAAGCTGCTAATGGTCAAGAGGGAATTGAGAAAGCTCTCTCTATTAAACCCGACATGCTCATCGTCGATTCCATCGACTCAGAGCAACATAATATCGTCAAAACTTTACGGTTTGATAATGGCTTAGAGAATATTTTCTTTATTTTGCTTGAGCAGGAAGCATCGGGAAAGATAAGAACAAAGCAGCTGGGAGCAGACGTTGAATGAATAAAATGATCTTAATCGTGGACGATGAAGCCCATATTCGGTTACTGATGGAGCAAACCTTAGAAGATTTGGAAGATGAGGGAGTGGCGTTGCTAACCGCCGCCAACGGTGAAGACGCGCTGGCACTCATTCAAACCGAAAGCCCCCACCTTGTTTTTCTAGATGTGATGATGCCTAAAATGAATGGCTTTGAAGTTTGTCAGGCGGTTAAGACGGATGAGGAGACCAAAGGTACTTACATCATCATGCTAACAGCAAAGGGGCAAGAATTTGACTTCAAAAAAGGCCGCGAAG
>JAKSDM010000010.1 GCA_022360135.1 Pseudanabaenales cyanobacterium
AAAGCAACCGTGATAGCAGCGGATCTGGCCGGATCTGCTCTGCCATTTGCTGAAGAGAATCTCCAAGGCTGGATACGAAAAGTTTTGAATCTGACGCTTACCGCTGATGAGTTGCAAGAACTGATTGATCAGCGGTTGGAAGGAAAACCGTTGCGACAATTTCAAAAACAAGTCGCCCATGCGCCCCACCGAGTCACCCTGGTGAAGGCTGGCTGTGGCATGGGCAAAACAGCAGGTTCCTATGCCTGGGCCAAGCAATGGGCGGAAGGGCGAAAACTATTCTTCAGCTATCCAACCACTGGAACAGCTTCCCAAGGCTATTTAGACTATGCCAACGGCACACAGATCGAATCCGACTTAATGCACTCCCGAGCAGATTTAGATCGAGAACTCCTCTTTTCTAATGAATCAGACGACTCTGAAGGCATGGATGCTCGACTAGCCGCGTTTCAAGCGTGGCGTAAACAACTGATCATCTGCACGGTTGATTCGGTGTTAGGGCTGATGCAGAATAATCGTCGCCCTCTCTACGCTTGGCCAGCGATCGCCCAATCCGCCTTTGTTTTTGATGAAGTCCACGCTTACGATGATCGCCTCTTTGGAGCCCTTTTACAGTTCTTGAGAACTTTTCGGGGCGCGCCGATATTGCTGATGAGCGCCAGCTTCCCCCCTGGACGGCTGCAAAGGATTCAGGAGGTGATGGCAGAGTTAGGGGAGGAGATTGATGCGCCAGTTGAAGGGCCAAAAGAGCTAGAGACGCTGAAACGGTACGAAATTCAATCCGTGGATGCGGCGGATAAAGCTTGGGATACGGTTCTGCACGCGCTAAACACTAGGCAAAAGGTCCTATGGGTGACGAACTCAGTACAGACGTGCATTGATATCTACCGTCAGGCCAAAGACCAAATTGGCGAACATCTTCCTGAATTGGGAATTCAGCCCCTGATTTACCACAGTCGCTATCGCTACATCGATCGCGTGAAAAAGCATGAGGCGGTGATCAATGCTTTCAGAGCCGATGAGCCAGTTTTGGCGATTACGACTCAGGTCTGTGAAATGTCACTGGACATCAGCGCTGATTTGCTTATTTCCGCAATGGCTCCGGCTGCAGCGTTGGTTCAGCGCCTAGGGCGGCTCAATCGTCGCATGATTCGAACGGAAGAGGGAACACGCCTTGCCATCATTTATCCCTGGGATAACGATAAACCTTATGAAGTGGAACTGGACACGGGGAAACAATTAATTGAGCGAGTCTCAGATCAGGCGACAGTGTCACAGCAAGACTTATCTGAGATCATATCCGAGCTAGGTGGGGAACTGCCAGAAGCCGTTAGGTCTGCTTGGCTAGAGGGCAATTGGTGTACCTATCCTGATTTTCTTCGGAAAGGAGGCTACACCATTACCGTTTTGCTGCAAGAAGACCTGGGCGCCATTCGTCAGCATGCTAATGAGAACGATAAAACCTTTATGAAAGCAGCGCAGGGGTGGTCAGTCCCAATTCGGATTCCTCAAAATCTCCGTAACTGGAAGCGCTGCCGGTTCTATCCAATTGCGCCGCCTGATGAATTGATTTACAGCGAGGAAACGGGAGCTGAACAACATGCAAATAGAGTTTGACTTGGGCGATCCCGGCTATACCTTGCTGCATCGGGCTGGATTAGCAGGCTTGTGGATGACGTTGGCGCAGCTTGAGGAGGAAGGCGTGAATCCTCCCAACAACTTAGAGTGGCGGCTCAGTCATCGTAGGATTTGTCTGAGTTGGCAGGGGTGTGACCAGGATGTGTTGAATTGGCTGCTGCAAGAATCCTTTCAACTTTCTGACGGATTGATTTCCCTGAGAGGTTTGGATGCCAGAAATATGAGGATTGACGCTCAGATGATTGTGCATCAAGGAATCCTAGGGACTTTCTTGCAGCACACCAGTACGCATAAAGCGACAGGAATGGCGCAGCAGTCTTTCCAACTGGATGAGGATAAGCCCAAGATCATTGTTACCTATAAGGCGCTCCAGAGCTATGTCTATCAAAGGTTTGCCAAAAGTCTATGCGACAAAAACGGGAATTTTCTTAGCAAGCCGGTGACGGTGGCAGGCTGGCTTAACCCTGGGGCTGTGGTGCGGCACGTCGCATTTAGCTCAAGCACCAGTTTTGAAGAACCGCCAGAACATGCATTCGTCCTATTGTTCGCCCCTGTCGCCTGCTACTACTTCTTGCTGCGATCGCAATTAAGGAGTCAGCGGGCGCAGTACGCCCTAATCGTCCCTGAAATTACGAACTTGGAAAAATATGCCGGATATCGGCGAAATTCTCACCTGCGAGACGCCAGCTATAAGGACTTCTTTGCGTCAGGGTTAGGGGATGCAGGGCTAAGATTTCTAACCTATGAAACAGCAGCTGATCTGGCTGAAGTCTTTGTCATGGAACGATGTCAAGTAGTGACTTTAGGGACGGTTGCGTGGGCGTCACAACAAAAGACACGGACAGATCTATACCTGGTTGAGGCAAGCAAAGATAAGGCGGAACTTCTTGAGAATTATCGCATCTGTCGGAGCTGGTTTAGCGATCGCGTTATTGCCGGTAAAAACGGTGGATTCATACCCGGTAGTTTCGCCAGGGAACTGATTGCTGAAAACCTGGCTAAACAGCACGATTGGTATGCGGGGCTGGCCGATAAGGTTAACAGCAATGAACTGTTTGAGAAACTGACCTATGAGCGAGGAGGGTTGTATCAGATGACGAATGAGGCCAAATATGATGAGCGAGATAAATTGTTTGTACAGGCGTGTCATGAAGCAATCAAATTTACCTACGCGCAGATTGCAAACAATACCAGAGAGGGAGAGAAACCTAACTTTGAGCGAGCCACTGTGAAGATTAGAACGGGATTAAGTCGCTGCAAAAGTTCAGCCTCCTTTCGAGAATTCATTACGGACTTCTGGGCCAGAGCCGGAAGACTACCTACGTTACAGAAGCATTGGCTAGACCTGATGGACTTTGTAACAGGTCAGCAAGATTGGCAAAAAGCACGAGATTTAGCATTGCTAGCGCTCGCCAGTTATAAAAAAAGCGATGGCGATTCTGATGGGGCAGATATTGAAGAAGAAGAAGAAGAGGATTTAATTGGCCTGCCTGGTTTGTGAGTGAAAATCTGTACCGCTTCATAGCATGGGATTTTTTGTACTTCAAAGCTTAGGAGTGAAATTGATATGACGCTACATTTGTTTGGAAACGTGCTAACTGGTTACGGAACAGCGGCCAATAATCGGGGTGAAAATGAAGGGAATATCACAACGCTACAGAAGTTGCTCTGGAAGGGTGAAGTTCACACCACTGTTTCTGCGGAGGCAATTCGTTGGGCTTTGCGCTATTACTGGCAAACAGCTGGAAATGGATATGCCGTCAATCGTCTCTGGGATGATGATAAAAACGATAATGTTTGGCAAGATATTAACTTTGATGATAATACTTTCATTGATGATGATGTCCTAGGCTTTATGAGAGCTGAAGGGGCAAAAGATGAAGCCTCTGATGAGCCCAAAAAAGGGAAAAAATCAAAGCCTAAAGGGACAACAACTGCTAAACGGGGCGTTTTAGAGGTAACCCGCGCCGTTTCGACTACCCCCTATGTAGGCGATTTGACCTTTAATGCGGCGAGTGGACAAAAAGGGAGGACATCGCTGTATGGGACTGAGGTTCATGCGACACGCTACCAATACGGCTTTGCTCTGACGCCTAACCGCCTTAAAGACAAGGCTCGCACGATCGCGGTTTTGGATGGTCTGACTTCATTGGGGGAGGTGGCCGGAAATCATTCTCGGTTTTTGTATGACTTTTCACCAGATAGTTTAGTGTTGCGTTGGACGCATGATTTTTCACCACGTTTTCTCTATTGCTTTGCAAAACATGAGAATAATGCCATTGCTGCGCCTGATTTAGTCCGTCGAGTTGAGGTTGGAGATATTGAACCGAAGGAGCTTTGGATTGCGGGCGCCTTCGCCAATACCCCTGACGGTGAAAGGCTAGAAGAATTGGGCGCCAATGTGCTGACGGGAATTAAAAGGGCAGTGGAAATGTTGAAGCGTCAGATTGGCAGAGATCTAGAAATTCCAGAACTGGAGCTGGCACAATGATTATTGCTCTGAAAGTAGAAGCGCCTATAGCCTGTTTTCGCCAATCTCGCGCCCGGGAATACGCTGAAACCTATCCAGTCCCGCCGCCTTCAACTGTCTATGGGATGTTGCTCTCAATGGTGGGTGAGATGAACCGCTATCATCATTGTGGAACACGGTTGGCGATCGCGATGCTGTCTCACCCAGTCCAATCTAGGGTGATTCGGACTTTCCGTCGATTCAAGAAAAAAGAAATCAGCGACCCTGTTAATGCCCGCCCTGACTACCAGGAACTGTTAACCGACATTCGCTTTTGCCTCTGTGTTACCTCTGGCGACGATACCGCCCAGCCCTCGCTGCAGGAGCGGCTGCAAACCGCCTTTGCTCACCCTGAAACAATCGATCGCTTTGGCGGCTTATGTTTGGGAGAGAGTCGCGATTTAGTCAATGCAGTCACTTTACTGCCTCAGACCTATCAGGGTGAGTCTCTACAGTGGCTGCTTAAAGATGAGGATGGATTGCTGACATTGCCCTACTGGGTTGATCATGTCGGATCTCGGGGGACTCGTTGGCTGCGATATTCCCTGAAAGCTGTTTCTGAACAATGGCCGCCGCCTGACTTGGCGTGGACCGAGATTCAAGCCGGTTAAACAAGGATATTCATTGGCCTTAGATACCGTTAGGTGTTCAGCAGATTGTTCGTCGCGATCAGTCAATCGAAAAATTTTCGATTCGCCAGGTTGCTCAGGTTGTTCTACACAGCTTTTCTCAAATCTCGACGCAGGCGCTTCACCTTTGTGCAGCGGAGGGGGTTGGGGTCCATCTTATTTCGGGTGGAGGACGTTATCTGGGCAGCTTTGACACTCGGCAAGGCAGTATCCAGCGGCGCATCCGTCAGTATGAAGCTTTGAGCGATGCGAATATTTGTCTGGATTTGGCCCGTCAGTTAGTGATCTGTCGGGGAAAGGGGCAGAGGAAGTTCTTGATGCGCGGCAGACGGAGTCTAACAGAAGTACCTGCCGCTTTGGATCAGGCAATTGCCCAAATGAAGTGTGTCCTGAAGCAAGTTGCTCGGGCAAAGTCCCGATATTCGCTACTGGGTTTTGAAGGCAACTTAGCGGCGCTCTATTTTGGGGCGTTGCCTTTCCTCATTTCTACCAGTGTGACGCCAGCCTTGCGTTTTGCTGGTCGAAACCGTCGCCCGCCCAAGGATCGGTTTAATGCTCTCCTGAGTTTTGGCTATGCCTTGCTGCTTAAGGATGTGATGAATGCTATTCTCACAGTTGGTCTGGAGCCTGCATTAGGGTTTTACCATCAGCCTAGAAGCCAAGCCCCTCCGCTGGCTCTAGATTTAATAGAGATTTTTCGAGTGTCTTTGGTGGATTTGCCGGTTATGGGCTCTGTAAATCGGGGTCAGTGGGATATTCAGGCCGATTTTGAGGTTCGAGGTTCTCAGGTTTGGCTGAGTGAGACAGGAAGGCGCAAATTCGTGGCGCTGTATGAGCGACGCAAGGAAGAGAGCTGGAAGCATCCAGTTACAGAGTATTCGCTGACCTATCGTCGTTTGTTGGAGTTGGAGGTGAGGCTATTGGAAAAGGAATGGATGGGAGAAGGAGGGTTGTTTGCTCGATTGATGTTGCGGTGAGGAAGTAATGGATGGCGGCGTCTAAAAACTGGTATTTGGTTTGCTATGACATCCGTGAACCAAAGCGATGGCGGAAGGTTTACAAGCTGCTGCAAGGCTATGGCGAGAGTGTGCAGCTCTCAATATTTCGCTGTTGGCTAAGTCAGCGCGATCGCGAGAAGCTACGCTGGGAATTAGAGAATATTCTGGAAGTTGAAGATAGCTTGCTTCTAGCTGGGTTGTGTCATCGATGTGTGGAGCGGATTCAGTTATGCAATCGTCCGGAGGCTTGGCCTGTGAAGTCAGAGGGGTATCGTGTGATTTGAGGGCAGGGATGTCTGATTGTACTGAAATACCGGATAGGAAAATTACTGAGAAGTCCTGCAAGACTTGAATTTGATGACTGTTAAGATATGGAGAGGATCTTGCTGGTTCTGGAAAAGGTTGCTGGAATACCTGTTTTGAGGTTTTGTCAGAGGTATTAACAACAATGTTTTGGGAGGATGGAGTGAATTATCAGGAATCGATGACAAGGTGCTTGTATAACTTTTGGGGGATTCTCTTATACCAAGGGTTTTGAGAGGCGGCCTGCCCAAACCTCTGATGCCACAAGGCGTTGAGCACAGCTACATCAACGAGAGTCAGCAGCTGGTGAATTCTGCCCAAACCTCTGATGCCACAAGGCGTTGAGCACTTTATTAAGCAGTAAGCTTATGGTAGATCCAGTTCCTGCCCAAACCTCTGATGCCACAAGGCGTTGAGCACCTCATTTCATCCTCGATGTCGGTTGGGATGCCTATCTGCCCAAACCTCTGATGCCACAAGGCGTTGAGCACACCCAGTATCAGCTAGCCAAAGAGGTTGCCAAACTGCTGCCCAAACCTCTGATGCCACAAGGCGTTGAGCACCTGTTAGGCAGCATGACTGTGGAGGTCGAGTATATCTGCCCAAACCTCTGATGCCACAAGGCGTTGAGCACAACCAGCCTGTTGGCTCGCATTCCTGAGCCGTCAACTGCCCAAACCTCTGATGCCACAAGGCGTTGAGCACAATGACGATCTTTTTCTTAAGATTCAGTCAGTAACTCTGCCCAAACCTCTGATGCCACAAGGCGTTGAGCACTTTAATTGGGTTGTTATCAAAAGTTAAGGAGAAATACTGCCCAAACCTCTGATGCCACAAGGCGTTGAGCACACAACGAAAGGTGGTCGCAGTGTTGGTGGATTATCAGACTGCCCAAACCTCTGATGCCACAAGGCGTTGAGCACAAGCGGGCGGTTCAAAAGCATCTGACTGGAAGAACTGCCCAAACCTCTGATGCCACAAGGCGTTGAGCACGACTGATTTTAAGGATCAGCCCATAAAGTAGCAGCTGCCCAAACCTCTGATGCCACAAGGCGTTGAGCACGTCTTTACATAGGAATGCATTTGAAGCAATTTCCCTGCCCAAACCTCTGATGCCACAAGGCGGTGAGCACAAGATAAGGATTTTATGGAGTATGTTGAGAAATTC
>JAKSDM010001373.1 GCA_022360135.1 Pseudanabaenales cyanobacterium
AAGTTCAGCGAATTTGTTGGGGTTAAAGATCGGTTGCTTTTCCCCGGCTTTAATTTGTAGGTCAAAATCTTGCATAACTTTCAGACCCACCTTAAACAGCAGCACCAGAGCAACCAAATTGACCAACGCCAATAACCCCATTGTCACATCGGCGAAACCAAAAACAGTGCTGAGGTCTTGCGATGCCCCCCAGACAATCAGAGCCAGGGTTAAGATGCGAAAACCCTTGAATAGAATCTGGTTTTCTTCGCTGAAAAAATTGAGGCTATTTTCTCCCAGGTAGTAGTTGTAAATCATAGAGGTGAAGGCAAAGAGCACCAGAGCGATCGTCACAAAAGCCCGTCCCCATTCACCGACATGCTCAGCCATTGCAGATTGGGTCATCGTGACGCCGCCCACCTGACTGCCAGGTTCATAAACCGTCGAGAGCAAAATGATAGCCGCTGTGCAAGAACACAACACAATCGTATCAATGAATACGCTAAAGGCTTGCACAATACCTTGATTCACAGGATGTTTCACATAGGCCACCGCTGCAACGTTGGGAGCGCTGCCCAAACCAGCTTCATTAGAAAACAAACCCCGCTTAACGCCAAAGATGATAGCGGCGCCGATACCGCCGCTAATGGCTTGCTCTAGCCCAAAGGCGCTTTTGAAGATCAAGGCGAATACGCCGGGAATATTGCCAAAGTTGATGACAATGACAAACAAAGCCATTGCAAAATAGCCAACGGCCATAATTGGGACCACAAATTCAGCGACTTCAGCAATGCGATTAATACCGCCAAAGATAACCAGCCCTAAAATAACCAGTAAGATGATTCCCGTGATTTGAGTTGGCACACCAAAGGTATCGTTGAGCGAAGTCGCCACGGTGTAAGATTGCAGGGCGTTGAAGCCAAAGCCAAAGGTGATCAACAAAAGCAGTGAGAACAGTGAAGATAACCACCACTTGCCCAACCCGCGATTAATATAATAAGCAGGGCCACCGCGATAAGTTCCATCAGGTTCAGCATTCTTAAAAAGCTGCGCCAGCGTACATTCAAAAAAGCTGGTGGACATACCGACTAAGCCAATCGCCCACATCCAAAAAACAGCGCCGGGACCGCCTAACGTGATGGCCACAGCAACCCCCGCAATGTTACCTGCCCCAACCCGTCCAGCTACACTCAACACAAGGGCTTGAAAAGAGCTGAGATGGCCTACTTCGTGCTGGGTCGCCTGCCCAAAGATGGCGAACATCTGGCCAAAATAGCGAAATTGAACAAATCGAGACGAAAGGGTGAATAACAACCCAACAGCGACTAACACGACGATGAGGACTTTTCCCCACAACAAATCATTGAGAAAATCTAACATGCACTTATTTCCCTGAAACTGATCTCGCAAGCGTCAAGTTAACTGGCGTCCTTTTTGAGGACTTGATTTTGATATTTCAAACCTTAAGTCTCAGCTGATTTGAGGATCACCATTGTATACTTCAACACTTTTTGTCCGGAATGGTGCGATCGCCCCTCGCCCGAGGCTTAAACTAAAGTTCTAATGCAACCGTTTAGCGATCGTCTTTTCAATCTAATCGCTCCGCTCTAACTCTACTGTCGTGGCAAATAGTACACCAACACACTCATCACCTCACCTTTCACTAGTTCCTAATCTCCGGCTTAAGAACACTCACTGATAGGAAACTCCAGCTTCCGGCGGTAAGGAAGCTGGAGTTTCTTAAGGTAGGTGATCCCCACCCCTGGGCTCAATAATTCACTGATTTTATTCCCAGCCAACAGCAGAGGTATCCACAACTGTCTTCAAGTCGGAAGTAAGCTCTATCGTGTAATCAAAAGGCGACGACAAACTATCATCCGTCTTTGTTAGCGCCTCGCCATTCACGTCACGAGGAGAATACCAAGCATCAGCCTCAATCTCTAGATTGCCTTGTTCATTTTCAGAGACATTGTCTATCAGCAAGGTATTACTCTTGCCATTGGACAAGACTGAGGTTAGGTAGGCGGCATTAGTCATTTCACCTGTGGTTGGGTCGATTTCAGCGATAACCGATGCTTTGGCGCCGCCGCCTTGGCCATAGGTTCGGGTCCAGGCTGTTTCATTATCACTGCTTGCACGACGGAAATCTTCGCTGGAAGAACCTTGGGTTCCATCTACCGTGAAGATGGCATACAGGTCATCCCCATCCCAAAACAGGGCGCTGCCTCGTCCATCCGCGCCTGTTGATTCATAATCTGTGCGCACCCAGTTATTGGCGGGGTTAAGGTCATCAAAGTAAGCCACGATGGGATCTTGATTAATACTAGTTATCTGTTGGGTTCCAATGTAATATGTCCCATTTTCAACTTCAATTTTAGCCGCGCCTTTAGCCTCAAGCTCAGCCTGAGTGTCATCAGGTGAGAACTTTACAACATTATCGTTGATAGCGAAAATGTCATCATCTGCGGTTGGCGCAGGGGGTGGGTCTGGCGCTGGGTCTGGCGCTGGGTCTGGCGCTGGCGCAGGGTCTGGCTCTGGGGTTGGCGGTGATGTCGGTGATGAGGTGAAATCTTCACTGCTAATCTCGCTAGCGTTAACCCCCTTCAGAACAGCCAGATACTCCTGGGTCTTCTGGTCTTGAATAATGGTGGCATTAGCGTACTGATCTTCCCCTTGGAAGATGTTGAGATCGCTAAATTCTCCATTTGTCAGTTGAATCAGATCCTGACCATTTTCGAAGTCAGTAATC
>JAKSDM010001362.1 GCA_022360135.1 Pseudanabaenales cyanobacterium
ACCCGTTTGAGGGGAATATTGTAGTCAGGCAGGGCCATAAAAAAACCGACCATCTCGCCTTTGTATTCTGCGATCGGGAAAATGTCTGGATCGACTAGCTGTTGCAAATCTTTGGCATCTTCCAAAAATTCGGCTTCGGTCCGAGGGCTGGAACTCCAGTTATTGGCAAAAGCCTTAGTAAACAGTTGGTAAAGTTTGCGGCAGTCTTGTTCAAACCCTTCTCCCTGCGTCTGAATTGGGCGGAATGTCACCCCCGCCTTACAAGCAATGCGGTAGCCTTTTTCAAATTCGGAAGGTAAGGGTCGATCCAGTGGAAAGTCATAGGCTAGGGCGTCTTTAGCCTTCCGCCAACCCGCCTTTTCCATAAACTCTGGATAATAAGCAGGATTGTAGGGCATCATCACCAGGGGGGGGGAATCAAAGCCATCCACCAGGAACAGACAATTATTGTGAGTAGACAGGTCAATCGGACCCCGCACCCGCGTCACGCCGCGATCGCGCAGCCACTGGCAAGCCGCTTCTAGAAGCGCTTCAGCCGCTTCAAAGTCTTTGACACACTCGAAAAACCCAAAGAGTCCGATTTGCTGACCTTCCTGCTCGATCAGCCGCCGATTAATAGCCGCTACAATTCGCCCCAGGATAGCTTCCTCAGAAACTGCGATGAATGATTGCAGTTCACCGTAGCTGAAAAACGGGTTGGTTGGGGCAAATTGCTTAGCAATACTGCTTCTTATCGGCTGCACCCAGTTTGGATCCCGGCGATAAACTTGGGTGGGCGCATCCAAGAACATCTCCTGGTCAGCAGCAGTGGTGACCGCTTTGATTTGGATGAGAGGGTTGTTCATGGGTCAGTGCTCAGCAGTTAGTCATGACGGATAGAACAAAACGCTTAAACGCTCAAGGCCTGATCAGGGATAACACACGATTAAGCAGTGACCCTATCCAGCGATTTATACAGCGCTTCCCGCGTGGCCGCCATGGCCTTTACCAGCTGATCCATGTCTTCTTTAGTATGAAGGGCGTTGGCTGTGACCCGCAGACGGGGTTTGGCAATGAACCAAATGGGAGAAACCCAAATGTCATACTCTTCCATCAGATGACGAGCAAAGTCCTTGGGGTTGAACTCTGGGGGAAGAAGCACCGGGATAACGTTGGTTTCTCCGATAGCGTTGAAGCCTTGATCGCTTAGGCGCGATCGTAAATAACGCGTATTCGCCTGTAACGTTTCTACCAGCTGAGGATTGTGGCGCACCTGCCGAATGCTTTCCAATGCCGCCGCAGTGGTCGGCGGCGGCAGGGAAATGGTGCCGATGGACGTTGGCGATACCTCTAGCAGGTCTATAAGGCCGCGAGAGTAACTGCTAATTGCGGCCCCCGCTGACGCCGCAAACTTGGAGAAGGT
>JAKSDM010001201.1 GCA_022360135.1 Pseudanabaenales cyanobacterium
TCGATTGTGGAGCTTTTCCGCCTACCAAACAATGTTACGAAATAATTCACCAGCAGCATCAGCGAAGCGTAACGCACCGCAGTGCTGGTATTTTTAATCATCCTCCACTGCTCCCCCTGCTCCCCTTGCTCCCCCTGCTCTTTAAATAAGTTGCTCTTCAGAGGCTAGCTGAGTTGTTTGAAATTCTGCTATGAAACATGCAAAAATTGCTCAAAATCTTTGGGGAAAACTCTGGCGGGACTACAGCCGTCGGGTTGAGTATGCTCGGATTTACCAGCAGATGATTGCAGCAGCCGCAGGCGTAGTCGCCAATGACCATATTGCTTTCAGGTCCCTGCGCCTGACGGTTGATACGGCTAATGGAATCATCAATCTGGGCCTTCCCTACCTGGCGGACCTGATTGAGACCCTAGGCTATACAGCCGCTGGGGAATACGAGTTTCCAGACCAGCATCTCTACGCCCGTCATTATCGTCATCCCGAACAAGACCGCTTTGATCTACCGAAGCTGTTTATCAGTGAGTTGATAGTGGATGCGCTGCCTGCCGCGATCGCTGAGCAAATTGAACAGACCGTTTGTTCCAGCCAATTCTACAACCTACAATCCCTGCAGCATCAAATGAAGATCGTCTCAAGCAAAACTGCAAACCCGCGCCCCAGTCAACCCACCGCAGCATACCTTGTCGATCAGCTCCACCAGGTCTTTACCCGTCCTTGGCCGCCTCCCAAGCGATCTGTCGTCGAAACAGTCAACCCAGTCAGTCAGTATGGCGCCTGGGTGTTGTTGCACGGATACGCCGTCAATCACTTTACTGGTTACATTAACCGTCAGCAGACCCCACTCTACCCAGATATTGAGAGCACAGCCAGCGGACTCGCTGAGCGGGGTATTCCCATGAAAGCTGAGATTGAAGGCAGTCAAGGTAGCGGTTTACGGCAGACTGCAACCCGAGCTGTGACAGAATGGGTGACTGTGCAAGACGATAACAGTGGGGAGCTAACTCAGATTCCCTGGACTTACGCTTATTATGAAATTGCCGAACGCAACTGGATTGAAGTTGAACCCGGTCGAACAGAACTGTTTGAAGGATTTCTAGGATCTCAAGCCCGGAACTTATTTGAGATGACTCACAAAGTCTAGAAACCCTTAGAGACCA
>JAKSDM010000355.1 GCA_022360135.1 Pseudanabaenales cyanobacterium
GCGGCGACTTATTAATACACTGCAGGACTCTTTTGATTCGCCCCTCAGTTCAAGCCTGCTCTTTTTTGGCTTCCTGCGGAAAGATTGGGGTCCCCTGAGTCCTTGGGGACGATTCCTTCGCCTCAAACAGCAGGTGCGAGATCTGATTTACGACGAGATCTGTGAACGCCGGGCGGAGATGCAGATTTCTGAGGCTTCTCAGCCTACCCGCACCGATATTCTCAGCTTACTCATGCTGGCTCGTGACGAAGCGGGTCAACCCATGACGGATGAAGAACTACAGGATGAACTATTGACCCTGCTGATCGCTGGTCACGAAACGACGGCTTCTGCTTCAGTGTGGGCCTTGTATTGGGTGCTTCATCTGCCAGAAGTGGAGCAAAAACTGCGGCAAGAACTGGATAGCTTAGGCGATCGCCCCAACCCCAGTGACATCGCTCAACTTCCCTACCTCACGGCTGTCTGCCAAGAAACGCTACGGATCTATCCAGTGGCTCCCAATACATTTATCAGAGTTCTGAAAGCCCCAATGGCGATCTTGGGCTATCAATTTGAAACGGGAACAGCGTTACTCCCCTCGATCTACTTAGTTCATCAGCGGCAGGACTTATATCCAGATCCGCAGCGGTTTGACCCCGAGCGTTTCTTAAAACGGCAATACACCCCCTACGAGTACTTGCCTTTTGGCGGCGGCGCCCGTCGTTGTCTCGGCGCCGCCTTAGCCCAATTAGAAATGAAACTGGTCATAGCCACCATTCTCAAACACTTTCAACTAGCACTGCCTCAAAATCGTCGACTCAAACCCGTTCGTCGGGGTTTGACCTTCGCTCCGCCTGGAAATATGCGTATGGTTGTCGCTCAAAAGCGGCCTTCAGCAACCTACAGCGGGTTGCACTTGCAGAAGACATAAGGATTGCAACATACTAGCGGCAGGAGTCATCCCTAATCCATGATTTGTTCTGTGGATTTTCGCCGAAATTGCCCAAGGATCCCGGCTATCCTTAGAATCGATCTGATTTGAGGTTGAACTCCTCGTAGCGTCAATCGCGCTTTGCGTTTTCGGGATTGGAGAAGACCTATAGTAAATACATTGATACTATCCATATCAACATGGTGGGTATGGGTCATGTCTAACACCACGGTAGTTCCCTTGCGGATTTTCTGATTCAGGTCCGCCATCAAAAACTGAGCCGTGTAGACATCCACTCGCTTAGGAACTCGGATAGTAACTGGCTGATCAGTGTAATTCACAGGCTGTTTGTGTAAAAATTACTTATTACCCCAGATCCTATTCCCCACAATTGAGTTTTAGCTTCAGGGAAAATCGCGCTTTTATTCGACTTTTAATTGAAGTAACAATGAAGGATTCCGTTTTTCTTTAATGTAAAAATGAAGGATTCAGTAGAAGTACGGAGATCGTCTAAAATTTCGATACCGAATATGCGCGGGCGTTGTCTAGGCCATCGTCAACCAGGACATCTAGAATTGAGGCATGGGCGCCGCCAGTAGCGCGCCGTCAGTATCAAAGCGCAGCCGAGCAGCGCCATAACTCCCTGGGCCTGACTTGGGGCCTGCTGCAAAGGGGATTGCGGGTGCAGAGACAAAGCGGGCTAGCGGCGGTTGGGGGACGGGCTCAATGTCTAAGGCAAAAGCGATGAACTGGGTAATTTGGTGATTGGGATTGAAGTTGTTGTCACTGACCACCAACAGGGATTGGCGA
>JAKSDM010001000.1 GCA_022360135.1 Pseudanabaenales cyanobacterium
CTTTGAGTTCATGCTCCCCCAAAGTTGGGGGCTGGGGGGCCGCAAAAAACTCCCGTCGCCTTGCCAATATTTCCAAGTATTAAATTAGCCAGCAGCATCAATTCTGGGGGACTTTGAACTCTGATCCCCCCCCAGAATTGGGGGGTTAGGGGGGCCAGATCGGCGAATTCGCAATCGGAGTCGAGATCTGTGTACACCGTAGCTCCCTCGGAGAGAGGGATTTAGGGTGAGGGCCAAAATAACAGCTCTCAACGTGGACTTGAGTTTATATTTGCTAAGGTGAAATTAGATTATTGAGGTAAAACTAGATGATGTAAGCGTTATAAGTCCGATACGATAACGCAAATCACCTCTAAAGATACTTCTCCAAAGTAGAAGTCAAGGTTGTTTTAGGCACTGCCCCGACGACCGTATCAACCTTCTGGCCACCTTTGAAAACCAATAAAGTTGGAATGCTGCGGATACCAAATTGGCTAGCCGTCATCGGCTGTTCATCTGTATTCAGCTTAACGACTTTGACCTGGCCTTCATACTGAGCAGCGACTTCATCAACAATGGGACCAACCATTCGACAAGGACCACACCAGGGGGCCCAGAAATCGACAAGAACCGGCAACTTGCTATCCAGCACCTCTTGTTTGAATGCATTGTCTGTGATTTGCGCAACCGAAGACATAATTGCCTCCTACCTTTGTTTGATAGTTCGAAATATTCGAATAATTAAACTATAGCGCTGCTTATGACATAATGCAACTATGAGACCGGTTTACCATCCAGATCGAAAAGACATCACGCTGGCGGGGGTGCTATACGCCCTCGGAGATCCCATTCGGCTTGAAATCGTCAAACTCCTGGCGGAAAAGGGAGAACTTACCTGTGCAGCTTTTGATCTCTCTGTCGCCAAATCAACCATGTCGCATCACTTTAAGCTGCTGCGCGAAGCGGGTATTCTCTATTGCCGTAAGCAAGGGACCCAGCATTTGAATTCACTTCGCGGCGAAGATTTAGAAGCCCGTTTTCCGGGTCTGCTCGAGTCCGTCTTGGAATCTGCTGAGCGTTGCGCCGTAAGTAAGCGCAGCAAGCATTAGCTTTAGCTGCTCATAGGGATGTTCTACTGTAGTCATATAGCTGGTTTACCTGACTCCAGCTCCTAGTCCTATGAATGGTTTCCAGGATGCATTCATCTCCTACGGACGGATCGATAGCAAAGCCTTTGCCGCCAAGCTCAACGACCGTTTGATCGCTAGAGATTGGCGAAGCGCTGCTGGCTCGTCAAAAATGACTGTTTCGATGGTGGTATCAACTGCGAGAGGGAACCCTCTATCGCGAGGCGTTTATTGAACGAGTCAATCACCTGCGAGCTGGCTTCAGAGCAGAGTTAGAGGAGGTTGCCTCCTTACCCATTGCCCAGGGTGAAAAAAGTCCGTTGGCTAAAACAGTGCGCACCTGTCGAGAACTATTAAAGGTCGAATTGGCTAAGTTACTAAGCCATAGTTTTTGAAGATTGATTTCGAGAAATACTAAGTAGCTTTGCATATAAAGACTGTCCTAGATTAAACCCACATTCCGCACTCTCAATTGGCACATTGACAATAATGCCATCCCTCAACACAATAAGTAATACTCTTGTGAAGCGGAACCCAGAAATCGCAGGATTTTTCGGTGATTTTCATTGAGATTTACCACCTGCTGTTGGCC
>JAKSDM010000857.1 GCA_022360135.1 Pseudanabaenales cyanobacterium
AAACTTTATCCGCTTGCTGGCTTGAGCAGATCTGATCTAGATTTGTCTCAGGCTCTCCTAAATGCCCGTCTTTACAAACTTCACTATGGTAAGAACACCGCCCCAGTTGAAGACACTCTCTATTGAGATACCAGAGTCCCTTTCACTGCAAGTCACTCAGGCCCAGTTCGAAGCCTTGACGATCGCGAATCGTGACCTGAGACTAGAGAAATCCGCCATCGGAGAGCTCATTGTGAATCTACCCACAGGTTGGGAAACCGGAGAACGTAACCGGAGTCTAACGGGACAGCTTGATCGGTGGTATGAAGACCACGATAACCTCGGAAAAGCCTTTGACTCCTCCACGGGGTTTAGGCTGCCTAATGGGGCTATTCGTTCTCCTGATGCATCCTGGGTTAGCCGAGAACGATGGAAAGCCATACCTCCTGACCCTAATAAAGGGTTCTTTGCCAATATTTGCCCTGATTTTGTCGTAGAGATCCGCTCAGCATCAGATAATCTCCAAACGCTTCAGACAAAGATGCAAGAATACCTGGACAACGGCGCAAAATTAGGTTGGCTCATCGATCCTCAGAATCGGCAAGTAGAAATTTACCGTCAGGGAAAACCAATGGAGACCCTGAAAGAGCCTGCAGAGCTATCAGGGGAGGACGTATTGCCCAAGTTTATTTTGAAAATGCATCGGATCTGGCCTTGAATTTTAGAGTCAGCGGCTGATTGCCAGCAACAACGGGACTAATCGACCCACTCAAGCGCTCTGCGATCGCGACGACGGCGTACTCGCTTACCTGATACGGAAGGAATAGGGCGGCAATTTACGTTAACCCACAGAATCTCTGACACTGGCAAACAATTGAGCATGGAGTGGTTTCTGCTTGGAAAGCTGGCTGACATTCATCACTGAGAAGCCCAGAATATTGCCCTCCATATCCACTCGCTCCATAATTGCATCATTCTCAGTCTCACGCATGAAGCCTGGAGTATCTGAGAACAGCACCTCTAAGAAATCAGCTTCTGAGTCAAACCAAATTTTTACAGACTGGGCCATACCTGTTCCTCCTGCTTAAGCTTGTCAGTCAAATAAGCGGTGATGATAAAAGCATCATTTTCCAGATATTTCACGACGACACAAAGCCACTTGTCGCCAACTATAGTCTTTTCATAATAGCGATAGTAGAGGTAGACAGCACTATCGGTTCTGGAGCGCCGAACTACCTCTGGATGCAGCAGCGCGGCTTGAATCGCCGCCTCCATGCTAGCCATTTCAGGCCGTTCAAGAATATGGGCCAATCGCTTATCAGTCAGACGAACCTGGCGGCCTTGATAGTCAGCCAAGATTTTCACAGCAAAATCTACTCCCAGCGACGTTCAGTCATAAGACGTTATCGCGGGCGTCAGAACATCTAGTTTGAGGACACAATGAGTATAAGTTAGGTATGAGTTGGGTATGAAACACTCTTTTGCAATAACAGAATTCTTGCCTAAGCAGGTTTTTGCTAGTTTACTCTTACCCTTGGTGCTACCGTATACACAGATCTCGACCCCGATTGCGAATTCACTGATCTGGCCCCCCTAACCCCCCAATTCTGGGGGGGATCAGAGTTCAAAGTCCCCCAGAATTGGGGGATTTAGGGGGCTGAGATGACTTCGGCTCCGACTTGTGTGTACACGGTAGCCCTTGGTGAGGGTGAGGTCACGAGTTCAATACTCGTCATGGGGCTTTATGTTTTTCAAAGGCGGCACCCAGATTCGAACTGGGGATAAAGGATTTGCAGTCCTCTGCCTTACCACTTGGCCATGCCGCCGTTTCGGAGTTCACTATATCAAATTTTGCCTTCATTCGCTGAGATTCATCGGGATGCCTCCCTAGAAATCTCTCGTTTTCATTGTACAAATTGCAGAAGTTGGTCGATCATGCGATTGGCCTGAGCGCCATAGCCGCCGCCAAAGAGATTGAAATGATTCAGGATGTGGTAGAGGTTATAGAGAATTTTGCGGCGTTGATAGCCATCCTCTAACGGGTAAGCGTCTTCATACCCTCGATAAAACGCCGCAGGAAATCCCCCAAACAGTTCCGTCATCGCCATGTCGACTTCGCGATCGCCAAAATAGACCGCTGGGTCTAACAAAACCGGTTCCCCCATTTTGGTGACAGCAGCATTACCTGACCACAAATCACCATGCACCAGTGCAGGTTGGGGATCATGCGCTGCTAGTAGGTGAGAAATTGCTGCTAATAAGGCGTCCTGCTGGGGAAAATGTCCGCCGCGTCGATTTGCTAGTTGGAACTGGTAGCGAATTCGATGTTCGCGAAAAAACTCAACCCAGTCTTCAGTCCAAGGGTTTTTCTGAGGCGTCGCTCCAATCGTATTCGGCTGATCCCAGCCGAACCCCTTCGCACTTGTCGCCCGATGCATGGCTGCTAATTGGCGGCCCATCATGCGCCAAGCTGGCTCGTCGCCATAACCGAGATCTAACCAATCCATCACGATGTAGGCCGAACTGCCCGCCGTTCCGCAACAAATCGGCCTAGGGGCTCGAATGGTGTGACTCTCCGCAATCTGTTTCAGCCCCAGCGCCTCGGCCTCGAACATAGCTGCTTGACTGGCCTGATTCAGCTTGAGAAAGTAGGTGCGCTCGCCGTCGGTAATCGAGTAAGCTTGATTGATACTGCCTCCCCCGATCGAGCGACGATCGCGGATTTGAAACGGACTCCGGGTCGTTTGACTGATTTGTTGGGCGATGGCGTTCCACATTTTATTCCCCTGGTCTTACCGTCATCACCCCATAAGCGGTGGGAGAGAGATAGCGTTGGGCGGCGGCTTGGAGATCGGCGGCTTGCAACGATTGGATGTGACCGGGATAGTTAAGGGCGTGGGCCAGGTCGCCGGTAATGGCTTGGTAATAACCATAAAGACCAGCCCGATCACTAGGGGTTTCGTTGCTAAAGATGTAGCGATTTGCGACTTGGTTGCGGATGCGACGAAGTTCTAGCTCGGTCACGGGTTCCGTACAAAGAAGCTTAATATGTTGGGCGATCGCAGCCTCTACTTCAGCGATATGCTCGACCGACAGTTGAGCGGTGATGTAGAAAACGCCCTGGTGACCATAAGTCATATTGCTAATTGAAAGACTGGTCACCAGCCGCCGTTCCTCCCGCAAGTCACGGATCAACCGAGCCGTATGCCCTCGTCCTAGAATAGAAGCCAATATGTCCAGCGCATAGGTCTGACTCAGGTCAATCATGCCTGGGACGCGCCAACTCATCACCAGCCTTGCTTGCTGCAATGTATCGTCTAGATAATCCGCCCGATTAATGGTTTGAAATGGGGGTTCAGGCGCAGGATTAGTTGTTTGGTGAGCAATCTCGCGGTGATAAGTCGCCTCCAGCCCCCAAACTCGACGTCGGTTTTCCTCAGCCTGGTGAAAGCCATCAGCCACAATTTCGATCAGTCTTTCTGCTGGCAGATTACCCACCGCCACCGCCGTAATACTGCCGGGATGGTACCATCTGGCGTGAAAGTCCCGCATCTGCTGAGCCGTTAACTGTTCAATCACAGCTGCTGGTCCTAACACAGTACGGCGATAAGGCAACCGCTCAAAGGCCATCTCCATGGAGCGATAAAAGGTGCGGCGGCGAGGGTTATCCTGAGAGCGGCGAATTTCCTCCAGAATGACGGGTCTTTCTCGCTCAAACGCTTCATCCTGGATGCTCGGGTTGATCACCAACTCAATTTGCAGCGGCGCCAGGTCCCTAAAATCTTGCGGGGCAGTCGTAATGTAGTATTGGGTATAATCGTGGCTGGTGGCGGCATTGGTGACAGCGCCCCGTTCTTCAATCAGTCGTTCAAACTCACCACACTGGATCTTGGGGGTGCCTTTAAACACCATGTGCTCTAGATAATGGGCCATGCCGTTGATAGCATCTGGCTCCACTACAGACCCGACTTTGAGCCACAGACTCAAATTAACCGCATCGATCGGCATCTGCTCAGCAATGATGGTGAGGCCATTGGATAACCGACGAATCACAGGAGAATTCAGTTGAGTAACCGAGGGAGATTCAAGCAAAATTGATGACATAAGGTGCTAGGTTTGACCTTCCCTTTACTTATCTTAATCGTTTGTCTTTACTGTCTGTATAGGAACTGAATTTATTACCCAGGAATAGCGTATCAAGTGATTGAAGATGTTCAAAATTTGAAAAATCCATGTTTTAACGGGTTTTGTCGGTTAAATAGGAGAAAGGGCATGGGTACCTGGATTAAGGAAACAAATACAGCTATCTACCTGATGCAGGGAGGTCACTATCTGTCAAAGATTACAAAGTATCCCTCTAAAACCAATCCGAATGAGAAGGTATTGAATATTACGGGCATAAAAGCCTGGTTCAATCGTTCGGATGCGCCTAGAGCCATGACGGTTTCTCCGGTAGATCTCGAACCGCCGCCGTTATCGCCCCCCCCGGCCCCCCCTCGGCCTTCCACCAGCCTGAAGCAGATCAATAGTAGCGGCCTGCGGTTGATCAAATCGTTTGAAGGATTGCGACTTAAGGCTTATCAGGATGTTGTCGGGGTTTGGACGATTGGCTATGGCTCAACCCGGGGCGTCAAATCGGGTATGGTGATCACCGAAGCTGAGGCCGAGCGGCTGCTCAGGGAAG
>JAKSDM010000203.1 GCA_022360135.1 Pseudanabaenales cyanobacterium
GACAGTGGGTGTATTCTATCTAACTGCTGTTGAATGGCGCGATCGCCGACGTCGTAGTCAAGAGCGGCAAGGTCGCCGTTGACTAAGCATAAATCAGCTAAAGCTGGCATTGCCGATGCTCGGCAGCTGGCGTTTATTGCATTGCGATTGGTTTATCAAGGCGCCTTTACCGATGTTGTACTGGATAGATTACTAAGTCAGACAGAGCTAAGCAGCAAAGAGCGGCGCCTAGCTACCGAACTGGTTTATGGGGGAGTGCGTAGACGGCGGACGCTGGACACCCTAATTGATCAGCTCGGTAAAAAACGGGCTGATCAGCAACCGCCTGAGCTACGGATTATTCTGCACCTAGGACTCTATCAACTGCGGTATCTGGATCAGGTTCCGGCGCCAGCAGTGGTGGACACCACGGTAAAACTGGCTAAACACAACGGATTCTATCCACTCGCCGGGTTTGTCAACGGCCTTCTGCGGCGATATATCCGTCTAACAGAGGCCCCGCAGCCTGATTCTAACGACACTCTCCACGCCCCTTCCGCTTCGGCTGACCCTTTGGATTCGCACCTCGATCCGGTAGCCCGATTGGGGGTGCTCCACAGTTACCCGGACTGGATTGTGAAAACCTGGCAATCCGCCCTCAGTCTAGAGGAAACCGAACAGCTCTGCCAATGGTTTAATCGACCGCCTAAGATCGATTTACGGGTAAATTCTCTCCAAACGACTTTGGCGGAAGTTGAGTCGGTGTTTCAGGCCGCCGGGATTATCGTCAGTCGCATGCCGCACTTGCCCCAAGCGCTTCGCCTCTGTCATCCTGTGGGTTCTGTTCGAGCGCTGCCGGGTTATGAGCAGGGCTGGTGGAGTGTACAGGACAGTAGTGCTCAGTGGGTGGGTTATTGGGTTGATCCCCAACCAGGAGAGGTGATCATTGACGCCTGTGCGGCCCCAGGCGGTAAGACGACCCATCTGGCTGAATTGATGGGCGATCGCGGGACGATTTGGGCCTGCGATCGCACCCCGTCTCGGCTCAAAAAGTTGGCCCAAAATACCCAACGTCTCCAGCTTAAGTGTATTCAGACCTGCGTCGGCGATAGTCGCAATATGTCTCAGTTCCAGCAGCAAGCGGATCGCGTCCTCGTCGATGCGCCTTGCTCAGGATTGGGCACCCTCCATCGCCATGCCGACGCCCGCTGGCGTCAAACCCCTGAGACAGTCCAAGCACTGTCGCAATTGCAAAAAGAATTGCTGAACCACACCGCAGACTGGGTCAAGCCGGGTGGTTTCTTAGTCTATGCCACTTGCACTCTCCATCACGCCGAGAATGAAGCCGTCGTCCAGGATTTCTTAACCCACCATCCGACCTGGCGCATAGATCCCCCATCCGCTGACTCGCCCATGGCTGAATTCACCCATGCCGACGGCTGGCTAAAAGTGTGGCCACACCGACATCATATGGATGGCTTCTTTATGGTCAGACTCCGAGCCCCTATAGACCGTTGCAGTTAAGTGGGGCGCACTTTTTGTCCGCCTCCTTACTTCCGCATCAACAAATATCTCAGTATCTCTCGATACTCAGAGGTTGTTCGAAAAGTATCGTTTCCCACAGGTAGGGACGCTAGCGAAGCCATCCCCCTTGGGCGATGCATATGTGCAACAAGGCCAATATCAGGAAGCGGCGACTACTCTGCAACCCACGATATCTATATTGCAGGAGATTGGCGATCGACAAATAGAACAGGCCGTCTACATTAACTTAGGCAAGGCTTATGCTGGGCTAAAACAATTTACTGAGGCGATCCAATTCTTTAATTATAGACTGGAAATCACGCGAGACTTGGGCGATCGGCTAGAAGAAATTCTTGCCTTAAGTAGCTTAAGCGTTTTGTATTTTGAAGCTAAAGAGTTTGAACGCACGATAGAAAATTCCAGACAGGTCTTATACCAAATCGATATGAAGCCGCATAGAATTCGAAAGGCTAAACCCCTTTAAAATCAAGGGGTTTGAGACTCGGATTATGTGCATCTTCAAATTTAATTGGTATTAGCTATTGTAGACGGAACAGATGGTTCCAAATTAAAGCTCCCCAATGAAGATACTGCTGGCGAATTATTTCGTAACATTTGAGTTATGGTTATCCAGAAGTGGCTAACCGTGCGAAGTGAGAGGTTCTGGTCTGAGCAAAGGGGTGTCCATGTAACCAATTAACTAAGCGCACGACATTCATAGCAGAGGCGGCAATGATATGTTGTAAGTGGGATTTGGCTATTCCCCTATAACGACATCGTCTTAGCCCAAAGGCAGAAGCGCCTTGAGAGAATGAGCCTTCAATCCCAGCACGAGAGGCGTAACGATGCTTAAACTCATCGGTTTTTTGATATTCTCGGGCCTGTTGTAAAGCAAGGTGTTGAGCTTGGGGACGTAATGTAATCGTACGTCCTGAATTTTGAGTGCGAGTACATTGATCCTGCACTGGGCAGATTTGACAGACCTGCATGGGAAAGTGGATTTTCACGGTCTCTTGACCTCTTCGGTCTGGTGATACTTTCCAACGAAGATC
>JAKSDM010001834.1 GCA_022360135.1 Pseudanabaenales cyanobacterium
CATGGATGCTTTGTTTGGCCCCAGCACAGGTGCAAACAATTTTTTATAGTTAAGGTGTGAAGTCGCATAATCGGTCATTAAGCTTACCGCTTCGGTCGCAATACCCCGTCCCCAATAGGCTTCGCCCAACCAATATCCAATTTCCGCCACATGGTTCTTCCAACCGACCTGCGGAGTGATTCCAACGCCGCCTACAAACTCACCATTATATTGGATGACTTTGGTAACTGCATGATTTGCTTTTGATCCCGTTTCAATCCACCAATCAGCATCGGACTGAGTGTAGGGATAGGGAAACGTGTAAACCAAATATTTTGACACATTCCGATTATTGGCAAGCAATACCAATCTAGCAGTGTCTGATTTTTCGTAGTCTCTCAGAGTAATCATGGCCTCACAACAAGTGAAGTCAAGCAATAGTAGTTAGGGGCTAAATCGCATGGAAGGATATTAGATCTCTCTTATTCGAATGAAGCCTTATTATCGAAATTTAGGCCATAATCAACCGCCATTAAAGGCCCCCCGCCCCATTTCCTGCACATAGGGCAATGGCATGCGCCCACATTTTTGCTAATGGCTCTTGACCGAGATATGAACGACGCCACAAAGGCAACTTCCACGTCCTTCAATTCGTATCCTAACTTTCTTCAGGTAGATAAGCTTCGGGGGCGCAGGGTGTACGTCCGGCACGATCGCAATACGCAGTTTGTACCTGCCGAGTTCTCAATGCCGCCTCTAGTAACGGTTTTGTGAGGGTGAAATCGGTGTCTGGAAACGGTGCATGACACCTGTGACAGCTGCCGCCAAAACTCATTTGATAATCAGGGTGATCAGGGTTGAAAGAGCCATACCGCCATTCACCATCTTGCTTTTGTTTGATAAACACGGCGCCCAAATCCTCAGGTGAATACCAGGTTTCCATCACAATCAAAGTTCCATTGGGCAACAGTTCTCCCGGTTGAAGGGCTGCGAGCGAATGCGGCGCAATAAACATTTGGCGAAAAGAACCGTCGCTGCGAAACACAGTGGCGTAGTGAGCTAACTTACGATCGTACTTAACTTGTGACTGCAATGAGGATGCTGCAATTAGTTGATTTGCAGTGGCAGCAGGGGTGGGAGACGTGGAATTCGCAACAGAGATTGATTCTGGTGGGCTTAGGGTTTGAGCCAGTGCGATCGCAAATACAAGTGTGCTCAAAAATGCCCCTAACCACTTCAGCAAACACTTTCTTAAGCGAAAACAAACTAACATGAACTTCTCAGCCGCAGGTTTACATTTCCCAACATAATCAGGCGACAATAATGCTGTCCAATGCCTTTTGAAGCAGCATTAATAACAAAAAGTTATTACTATGGAACTTCATTCCCTGCGCTATTTTGTGGCGATCGCAGAAGATCTCCACTTTGGTCGGGCCGCAACCCGATTGCACATCACTCAACCGGCTTTAAGCCGACAGATCCGAGGGTTAGAAGAAGAACTCGGCATTAAGCTGTTGCGACGAACCAAACGCACCGTAGAACTGACTGAAGCAGGCGCAACGTTCTTGGTAGAGGTTCGCAAAGCGCTACAGCAAGTTGAATCGGCAGTCCATATGGCGCAGCGAGTCGCTCGGGGTGAAATTGGCTCCTTGCGGATTGCGTTCACGCTCTCAGCAATGCATACGGTATTGCCAAAAATTCTGAAGCAGTTTCGAGATAGCTATCCCAACGTCAAATTAGAGATGACCGAATTATGCACGCTCGATCAAGTGGATGTGCTTCGGACTGAAATCGTTGACGTCGGGTTTCTACATCCTCCGATAGAGGCGCCCTTTCTCAAGCTGTCCGCCCTCCAAGGCGAGAGACTGATTGTGGCATTACCCCAAACCCACCCCTTGGCGCAGCAGCAGTATTTACCGTTGAAATCACTTGCCGCCGAGCCCTTTATCCTACATCCTCGCTATGAAGGGCCAGTACTCTATGACCAAATTTTGAGTCTTTGCAGAAATGCTGGATTTGAGCCTTATATCGTTCATGAAGCAGTCAAAAACCAAATCCGAGTTGGGTTGGTCGCAGCTGGAGTTGGTATCGCTTTTGTGCCTGAAAGCCTTCAACCATCTGGTCTAACTGGCGTCTCCTACTGCCCTATCGTCGGTGAATCTCCAGAACTGCAGTTAGCGGTTGCTTGGCGACACGATCATGTCTCTCCAGTGCTTCAGGGGTTTCTACAAATAGTGCGGCAGGTTACCCATGCAGATGCAAAGGAGACGTTAGCCACTGGTTAAAGGCGATCGCCGCTTAGCAGAGGCTTTAAAGCTACCTCCCCAACGAGAACATAACTGCATAACAATTCGGTTCAGCAGCTGCCAAGCGACCGCCATTTCAAGACAAAATCTGAAGGCGCAATCGCCAAGCGACCGGGCGATCGCTGACCAAAAACGCCGCCCAGGTCATATCGACCTGGGCGGCGTTTGTTATAGACCAGCGCATTTATTAAAGAGGTAGCTGGCGACTTTGATAGTTATTTTAATGTTTTTGATTAAAGCATCAAAATATGAGGATCTTGTGGAGAAAGACACTCGGGTTGAATACGACAGGGATATTCAGACGCCTTATCCCCCGTTCAAACAGACTGGAGTCCTCGGTTGTGGATTGGCAAGCGCTCAAATAGCCTAAGGGATTCGCGTACAAGTAAAGTCCCAGTAAAAGACGGTGAATGGGGAATGGGATATTTTAGCTGCGGCTA
>JAKSDM010001755.1 GCA_022360135.1 Pseudanabaenales cyanobacterium
CCAAAAAATTTCTAAGAATACCCGCCATCCCGCTAACTGGATTTTTCAAGTCATGGGTGAGGGCATGAATATAAATCCGCAGAGCGTTTTCCGCCTTGTGTCGTTCTGCAATTTCATGTTGCAACTGTTGATTTTTTTGAGCGAGTTCCTGGGTGCGCAATTCTACCAGATCCTCTAAGTTATGATTGAATTGTTGGAGTTCTGCATTGAGGGCTTCAACCTTTCGATAACTTTGCTCTAAGGCCAACAGATCGCGGTAGGCTCGCAGACTCGAAACCAGAGTTGTAAATAACTTTTGTTGGGTAAGCTCTGTCTTGGTTTTGTAATCATTGATGTCGTATTTAACCACAACATCTTCCTCCGGAGACTCTCCCGGTTGGCCGGTTCGGAGAACGATACGCACCGCCTTATTACGAATTTCTTCACGGATGTATTTAGCCACAATCAGTCCGGCGTCGTGAGTTTCCATAATCACATCTAACAGGACCAGTGCAATATCTGCGTGATTGGCGATTAAGCGCTTCGCTTCTCGTGCAGAATAGGCAGAGATAAACTCTAGATGTCGATTTTCGAAGGTGAAGAATTTAAGGGCCAATTGGGTGACCTGGTGAACCCCTTTGTCGTCATCTACCAGTAGGATCTTCCAAGCGGCGCTGCTAGAATCCTCGTCGGCCGCTTCTTCATCGGCAAAGAACAGCTCATCTTCGTTGGGTAGAAGTGTCGAACTAGTCCTAGAATCCTCGTCGGCCGCTTCATCGGCAAAGAACAGCTCATCTTCGTTGGGTAGAAGTGTCGAACTCACCGCCATAAACCCTCCAGGCAGAGTATTATCATCCAGGCTCCCTTGAAATGAGGAATATTGGAAGCCATCAAGCTTTAAGAACAGTCCTCACCAACCTCACCAAATCGAGAAAATTCATAATACCCCTATCACTAGCACAGGTTTAGCCCTTCTAGGCATTAAGAAATTGGACTTTTACCAAAAATCACATACGATATCCATTTTGTGAAAAATTTGCATTTAAATTACCCTCATTAATGTGACTTTGGAAGTTGGAGTCTTTGGCAATTAGGTCGGCGTCGAAACCAGGGGAATTTTGTCTATATTTTTCGCGCCACTGCCGTTCTGTAGGAACACCCATTGCCCGAGAGCGGCCACCATGAGATTGTAGATGCACAAGATAACTGCTCACCGCAATCAGCAGGATGCAGATAGCCGTAGACTGTAAATCTTGCTGACTCTCTATTGGGATACTCAACGCTCTCTTGAAGAAGCCGATGATCAGCGCCATGATAACGACTTGTAAGATCTTACGCTTGAGTCCATCTAAGGTGTTGACGACTTCCAATATTTTGATCCCTTTGTAACGGAAATTAATCTCTATGGGAGAAATAAAGATCTCGTAAATCCCAAAACCGAACAGCAGTAACACAACACCGATTAAATCATGATCGACGCCGCCGATAATGCTGGCTACAGCTTTTGTGAAAGAGTGTTCGTCAATATAATCGTGAGGAAAGTTGTGGCTTAAGCCTTCCAGAATTTCGATACTGCCGACGACAAAAAAATTTAAGCTGCTCAGCAGTCCAAAAATGACAGGTATCAGTGCAAACAGCCTGAATTTCCATAGACAGGCTTCGAAGATAGCTTCTAGCTTCTTTGAGGGATGTTTGATATTCATCAGAATTCAGAACTTGAGGACGGGTTTAAGTCAAGTTGATTACCAGCAGGTCACAGGACTCGCAGAATGTTCAAAAGCTTTGCGAGAGGGTTTAAGTGCTTGCTCTTGACACTCTCTTAGAATCGCTAATTTGCATGGGTCGCCACAACGCCCAATGGAGCAGAGCTGGACTACCCGGATGGGGGTTTGCTATTCTCGGTTAGGTAGTCGATATACCCGATCGGGGTGATTTTCACAAAACCCTTGCACTAGAACAGCCTCATGTACTGTTCTGTAACCCTCAGTCACCAATCAATAGCTGCAACTCATGAAGGCTCGTTCAGAATTCTGTAAAATCATACCCTCATTCAGTAACTGCCCTCCCTGATATAGCTCGTTTCGCGCAAGCTTGGCTAGGGAAGGTACTTAAGTCATGGGTGGAAGTTATCGATCTAGGCCCTTAGAGCCAGCTCTGTTTCGATCCTCAGTCCCATCTCAAATTGATGCTTTTTGGTACTTTTGCCTCAGGGAGCAGGCTGAAAAAAATCATATGCTGGAATTAACTCGAAATCAGAGGCTCTAGCAAGATAATCCAATTTACTGAGCCTCTACCAAGCATGATTGAGGTAACCCATGAATATTCTAAACTAACTTGCGATCGCATCCTTAACCAAATTGGCAGTCCTCTAGCGTTTGCAACCGCCAGGTTCAGAGGTGAGTTTTGCCCAGACCAATAAAAGCTACATAAACTCGTGACTGGTTTAAATGCTTCCTTCAGCTTTCCTCGCAGTATAGGGAATATTCTCCATGTCTAACAATATTCATCTTCCGAATTGGAAAGTTCTGATCATTGAAAATGATCCCTTAGTTCAACTCTGGGTGGAACAATCTCTAGCCAATTATCCTCAGCTTACCGTTGTTGACTGTGTCGATGATGGTTATCTTGCGGTAGAAATGACCTTGCAATCTCAACCCGATTTGATCTTGATGGATATTGGCTTACCCGGGCAAGACGGCATTGCCGCAACCCAACAGATCAAAGCCGAGAGACCTGAGATGAAGGTGATTATGTTGACCTCTCATACCTCTGAAACAAAAATATTTGCAGCCCTTGCTAGCGGGGCGGATGCTTACTGTGTCAAGGGGGGAGGCGTCGAAATTTTGTTGACGGCGATCGCCGCTGTCTATCAGGGAGGCAGTTACCTCGATCCCCAAATTGCCCGTCAAGTCATGCAAGAAATTAAATCTCAGGTCCCAGGAGAAACTCCCGCCAACCTCTCAGATCGGGAATTTGAGGTACTGAAGTTGCTGGTGGAAGGCTACAGCAACCCGAAAATCGCCGCTCAACTATTCTTGAGTCCGAATACGGTGAAAGCCCATGTCAGAACTTTAATGAACAAACTCGCCGCCAGTGACCGAGTGCAGTTAGCGGTGAAAGCCCTCCGCACGGGTCTAGTCTGAACCGTCTGTACTGTTTCTATTTGTACAGTTTCTCTCTGAAACTGGCAAGGTAATCATGAAGGTGGTTCCCACCCCTACCGTACTGTCTACCTTAATGTTGCCTTTTAACTTTTGGTTGACTAAATTGTAGACCAAATGCAAACCCAAGCCACTGCCTCCATGCTCTCGATCAGTAGTGAAAAAGGGTTCAAAAATGCGACTTAAGTGCTCAGGGGGAATGCCACAGCCATCGTCACGGTAACGGATAATCAGTTGTGGGGCTTGACGGATAATTTCAAACTGAAGGTGA
>JAKSDM010000536.1 GCA_022360135.1 Pseudanabaenales cyanobacterium
CTCCCCCATGACAGACTGGCTAGAACACAGCGTATACGTTGACGTCGATGCTTCCATCGATCTGGTATGGACGCTTTGGTCCGATTTGGAGCAGATGCCTCGCTGGATGAAATGGATTGACTCGGTTAATATTTTGCCGGATCAGCCTGACCTATCCCGATGGAAGCTGGCTTCGGGAGGGTTTGAATTTAGTTGGCTATCGAGAATTCTAAAGGTAGTTCCTAATCAGATTATCCAGTGGGAGTCCGTCGATGGGTTGCCTAACCGAGGGGCTATCCGCTTTTATGGTCATAACCAAGAGAGCAGTACGGTAAAATTGACGGTTGCTTACGCTATCCCCGGTTTCCTAGGTCAGTTAATGGATAACCTGTTTTTGGGACGAATCGTAGAATCAACCATTCAAGCGGATTTGGAGCGATTTCGAGATTATGCTTTGGCGGCTAAGAAGAAGTGCGAGTAGCTGCCAATCCCTGACTAAGGTTCTCAGCGAACAGGGTTTAACGGTACTTTTCAATCAACTTCAACAATTTGTGCTAATAATAGGGTCGCCATCCGTAAAAATGGTTCAAGCTCCTGCTGAAATCGCTTCTATATCCAGTTGCTATGCCCTTGAATGTCCAGCAAGCTCACGTCCTGCTACAGGCATTCAAGTTTGATCAGTTATTCACTCAAATTCTGGATTGGTCAAAACCTAAAACTCGCAAGGCGATCGCCCTCAAACTTCACAATCAATCCTATCGCTACCGCATACTTGCCCAGTTAGCCAAGGCGACTGTCTTAGAGATTGAGGCGGTTGGCCCAGAGATACCGATCAGAAAAGCTCGGGCTGAGATTTATCAAGCGATTGCAGCCCAATTCCCTGATCCGCTGCTGATCTTCGTCAATACACCCCGCACCCATAGCCTTTGGGTTTGGGCAAAACAAAATCACCCTGGTTTTGTTCTTCATCGAGAGATTTATATCCAAGGGCAACCTGACGAATTATTTTTGGGCAAACTCAGCCGCTTGCAGATTAATCCAGATAACATCCCAGAGAATTGCACACCAGAACTCACTCTCGATCAGCGATTCCGCCCGAATGCCGGGGTGAATAGAATCACCCGACAGTTTTATTCAGAGTATGAAACCCAACATCAAAACCTGATCGCCCACATCAAAGGCATTACTGATGAAACCGATCGCCAGTGCTATGCGTCAGCCATACTAATCCGCCTGGTGTTTGTCTACTTGCTTCAACGTCATGGCTTCCTAGACAACGGGGATGAGTGGTACCTACAGAACAAGCTAGGGCAAAGTCAGCATCGAGGCCCAGATCGGTTTTTCCAAGACTTTCTCCAAGTCCTATTTCGCCAGGGGTTAGCGCTCCCCGAAATTGAGCGTCCGACCCCCTTGAGAAAGCTGATTGGCCAAGTCAAATATCTAAACGGCGGGTTGTTTCAGTCTCACCCGCTAGAGCAACGGTATGCTCAAATCGCCATTGCTGATCACCCGTTTGAACAGATTTTCGAATGGTTTGGGGAGTATACCTGGCATCTCAGTGAGGAACCTAGCGGGTGTTCCAACGAAATTAACTTGGCTGTATTGACCCAAATTTTCGAGCGTTACATCAATGCCAAAACTGCTGTCGCCTATCATACCCCAGTGGAAATTGCGGATTATCTCTGCGATCGCACCCTTGAGCCATTTATCTTGAACCGGCTAAACGCTTTATCACCAAAAGCATTTGATCACCTTGAAGATTGCCTGATTCAGTTAGATACCTCAGGCTGCGAACAACTGGTTAATGAAATTTTGCCTCAACTTTCCCTATTAGATCCCGCCTGCGGATCAGGGCGGTTTTTGAAGATGGCTCTGCTGCGGCTGATGAAAA
>JAKSDM010001071.1 GCA_022360135.1 Pseudanabaenales cyanobacterium
GAGGTGGGTTGTCTGAAGCGCACGATTGAACCTATAAATTCATTAGATAAAAGTTCTATTTCTCTAAGCTAGCTCAGTTTAGTCAACTTGTAATGGGCGCTTCTTTTTGAGCGATCAATCAAACGGGCTAAACTGCTTCCATCCCTCATCCCCCTCCTCTCCTAGGACTTTATTTGTCCCCTAATCCCCAACTAGACATTGGCTCTCGATGACTGCTCGTCCCATTATTATCGACTGCGATCCCGGTGTCGATGACGCCATTGCCCTCCTCCTCGCCCTGGCTTCAGCCGACGCCTTGAATTTGCTGGGCGTGACTGTGGTAGCGGGCAATGCCCCCCTGCGCCTAACTGAAAAAAACACCCGCAAAATTTGTCAACTGGCGGGTAGATCTGATGTGGGTATCTACGCGGGTTGTCCCCGTCCGCTCTTGCAAACTTTGGTGACAGCGGAGCATGTCCATGGTGAAACGGGTCTCAAAGGCGCCAATTTACCGGAACCGACCCTACCGCTCCAGCCCCAGCACGGCGTCACCTTCTTGATCGATACCCTGACCCAGACCGATGAGAAGGTTACTCTGGCCACGTTGGGACCGCTGACCAATGTGGCTGTCGCCTTAATCCAACAGCCCCAAATCGTGGAAAACATTGAGGAAATTGTGGTGATGGGGGGGGCGATTACCCATGGTAACGTTACCCCGTCGGCTGAATTCAATATCTACGTCGATCCCCACGCAGCTCAGGTCGTATTGGGAGTTGGAGCCAAGCTTACCCTGATCAGTTTGGATGTCACCCATCAGGCGCTGACTACCCCAGAAAGATTGACAGCTATTCGCGCTCTTGAAACCCCGGTGAGTCAAGCAGCAGCGGACATGCTGGCTGACTATGGAGCTGAGGATATTGAGCGGTATGGCCTGCCGGGGTCTCCCCTTCACGATCCTTGCGTCATTGCCTATTTGCTGCAGCCCACCTTATTTACCAATCGACCAGCTTATGTGGAGGTAGACCTCGCCAGTCCGCTAAACTTGGGGCGTACAGTGGTCGATTTATGGGGGAGCAGCGGCCATCCGGTCAATGCAAAGGTGATTCAATCCATCGACGCCGATGGATTCTATCGGCTCCTGATCGATCGTTTAGCGACACTTTAGCTGTGATACTTTAGTACTTTAGTTAACTTTAGTTATCGGAGAAGTTGATAGAATTTTAGTAAATTGCCTACGCTTAAGAATGCTCGCCGCCACCCA
>JAKSDM010000494.1 GCA_022360135.1 Pseudanabaenales cyanobacterium
ATTGGCGCCTTTCAGGTAAGCCTGCCAGAGGGTGAG
Source organism: Pseudanabaenales cyanobacterium (assembly GCA_022360135.1). Taxonomy (GTDB): domain Bacteria; phylum Cyanobacteriota; class Cyanobacteriia; order Phormidesmidales; family Phormidesmidaceae; genus JAKSDM01. Next base: position 37 of record JAKSDM010000494.1, read on the forward strand.
GTTAGAAAAATCACGATGGCTTAAGTCTGTTTGCAGACAACACAGCAGATTCAGACTATTTCCACCGGCATAGCTCAATTGGATAGGCGTTTTTTCCTGTAAAGTTGAGAGGATTTTAGTCAACTGAGAAACCACCCTGTCTTCGATAATAAAAATAGGCAGCAATCTGTTTACCAACGGTCTGATAATGAGCCGGATTTGAATATCTCGGACATAATCTTTGGCGGTGGCTTTAATCAAGGCGTGCGTATTAAAAAGTTCGATTTCCCCGGTCTGGATTTCTTTACAAACTTGTTCAATTAATTGGTTGGTTAGATATTCCATTACCACCGGCTGCTGCGTAAACTTTCCGGCGATGGTCTCAATCAAAGAACGATTTCCCAAAGATCTTAACGTGTCCAGCAGTCTGGCTTTTGAAGCGGTAGAGTTTGAAACGGTAGGGATCACGTCTTTTTGTAGCTCTTGAAGGGAGATAGGCTCTCGATTAATGGCCAGCCAATACATCACCTGCTTCTCTAAGGCCGACAGGCGATCAAACTGGTTATCTAACAGGGTGCGGATGTCATCAAAAATGAGGGTGTCTTCACTCAGGAATTGATCGATATCGCCATTGAACAATTCCTGAATTGTTGTGGCAACGAGTTTCAGGGCTAATGGGTTGCCCGCATAGCGACAAATCAGTTGTTCCCCGTGATCTCTGGAATCAGCTAGAGCTAACCCTTTAGCTTTGAGAATTTCTTGCCCAGCTACTACTTTTACTCCATCCATCTGGAGCGATCTCACCAGCAGCCTTTCGCCTTCCAATGCCGCCAATTCCCTCGGTTTCTCTCGACTGGTCAACACTAAGCAACTTTGGTGAGCCGTTTCGCTAACTCGCTTGAAAAAGTCTCGATAGCCTTCATACTCTTTCCGGAAGTGCCCAACATAGCCTGCTTGGAGAATCGACTCCGCATTATCCAGCACTAATAGACAGCGATATTCATGCAGGTAATCTAATAGCTTGGCGATACGGTCAGTGACTGACTCGGGTAAATTTGCCTCTGCTTCTTTTTGACTAGACAGAAACTGGAGCAGACTGGCCAGGATGTCACTCAGGGGTGGGCTGCCCCGAAGAGAACGCCAAATCACATATTCAAACTCTCCCTGGACCTGTTCTCCCAACTTTGCCGCCAGGGAAGTCTTACCAATTCCGCCCATTCCCAGTAGCATGATTAACCGACAGTGGTCTTGAACCGCCCACTGTGTCAAGGTTGATAGCTCTTCTGTACGGCCATAGAAAGCTGGGACATTCGGCGCTCCCGCCCAATCTTGACGAGATTTGACTAAAGCAGATTTCGACGATTGATATTCCAACTGAAGCGCACTTTTCAGGACCTCTATTTTGCCAGGAGTCGTTCCTGGGATACCAAATTTCTGATAAACCGAGCCCAGTCTTTTGCGGATAGCAGCAGCACTAATCTTTAGACTGCTGGCAATCTTGTCTGCACTCTGCCCCTTCAAGGCTAAGTGGAGGGCCTTTCGTTCAGCCTCGGAAATGTTCCGATCAGCCGCGACTGATTTCAGGAATTCTTCGGGAATTTCAACCATAGAAGGTAATTCACTCCAACCCACATTAGCTGGGTAGTGTATTGATAAGTGAGGTTCCAGTTATCGTATATAGAACACTTTTGCCATACAAGGAACCCCAAACAGACTTCACGGGAAAATTAATTCATCGAGCGGATTGGTGGGGAATGAATAAACCGGCTGAGTCAGACAATGCGTATAGGTTCCCAAAACCCTGTTTAGAAAACAGGTGTACGCCTCTGCTGATTGCTCCAAAGGGATAGGAGGGAGGCGCCTAGCTATGTTTGACGCTTCAGCGGATGCAAAGGCGTGGAAATCCTGAAAGCCATAGTCAAAAAGCATTCTAGACAACAGAAATATTTAGGCTGATGCTATTGATACTTTTTGTGAAAGCTTTACAGGGACAGAACCCAGAATTTATTCCGCCAGTAACCAAAAAAGCGAGCTAAACATAAGCTAAAATTTCATCTCATATTTTCTTGACAAATGCAATACGTTGCCTGCATAGTAATAATTATCAACTTGATAGTAGAATCTATCAAGCCGATAACACTAGTTTAGCAACTAGGTCGCCAATTTTGGTGTGAGGTGAGTAGACTATAGGCCATTAATGCTGATTTAAGGCTGAGGACTGTCATATGCCCGCTGCGAAAAACCCAAACCCAGTTGATAAGCTCTTTGAACATGCTGAGAAAGCATTGCAAACCTATCAAACTGATCGAGAAGGTAAGCTGATTGTCGATTGCAAGCGGCTGCCAAACGATGGAAGGGCGCCAGGGTTCAAAGTTTTTCTGCCGGGTTCTCCGTATAGTTCCTTCTGTTTCACCCCGAAAGAATTAGAGCACTACATGTCATATCGGCAATCACAAACGTTTATTAGCCAGGTAGAGAAGCCGTTATACAGAGTGGAAGAACCGTTACATTACCTGGAACAAAGTGTAATCGAGATCTTGCGAAAAACAGGTTACGGCTCAGTGGTTCTCGAATTTAAGCAGGGTAAGAAGCAGCAGACTACATTTCTTTGCTCCGTAACCGTCTCGCATCTTGGCAGGATTTTGCCCGAGATGTAACGCTTTCCAAGCATCGTGATGGCGCTAGTAAGTCCAAGCAACTGATACAGCTGATGGCTTCAGGGCGCCTAAAAACAAAATAATTACCCGCGATCTAGCTTGGAGAGTGAGTTACTGACTACGAGGGCTGGTGTAGTGAATACCCACTATACCAGCCCTTTTTTGAGATATAAGCAAGACAAGGAATGACTCATGAGTAAATATGTTTCTGCATTTCCAGCGCTTACTGCTCCTACGGTTGAGATGTTTCTTGAAGGGTTCAGTGGAGTGGTAACCACGCCGATTACCCTTTATCAACCCGGCAGGGTTAAATGCCAAGGCATATCTTGGCGAGCAAAGCTGTATGAACCCAATTGCCAAACTACGTTACTTGCGGGTCAGCCTGTGATTGTCATTGGGCGAGAAAATCTCACATTTATCGTCACTCCATGGCATTG
>JAKSDM010000291.1 GCA_022360135.1 Pseudanabaenales cyanobacterium
CACTGATACGCTTGACCCCAGTTTGATAGTAAGATAGCTGAGCTAACTCTGGTGACTTAGAATTTCTATGCAAGCTCGTAGAATTGCTCGTGAACTGGCGCTTTTAGGTATGAGCCAGCTTCCTGATCAACCAGAGAAGCTCGAAGGCCAGCAGCTCAATGCATTGCTCTTATCAGCAGTGCAAACGTTGACTGCAGAGGCTCAAGATTCCCTGGAAGCGGCAGCAGCGGAATTGAGCCGCAGCAGCGATCGCTTAATTGAAAGTGAAACCCGTTCTGTCGATATCCAGAGCGCCCGCTCAATGGTTAAAGAGGCAATTGAGTTAACCCAGATAACCATCAACCGCCTGGGGACAGCCCTAGAACTGCCTGAGTTTATTCAATTGACTAATCAGGAGGAAGCGCAAGACTATGCGCTGCAACTCCTCACCCACGTCATTCACTATAGAGCAGAGGTGGATACTCAGTTAGAGCAGGCAATGGTAGCTTGGCAGCTGAAGCGATTAGCTCGCATAGACCGGGATATCCTCCGTCTAGCCATGGTAGAGATTCTATTTTTAGATCTGCCAATTCGGATTGCGATCAATGAGGCTGTAGAACTCGCTAAGCGATACAGTGGAGAGGAGGGCTATCGTTTTATTAACGGGGTCATGCGGCGAGTCACCGATCGACTTAAAGCAGAGCGGAGTAGAACTAGTCTCAATCAGACCAACCCTGCTTCACCCGACAATTCCCCAACCAGCCAGCCGATAACCCCATCTTTCCCCAGTGAGAAAGGCTCCTAGTTAGAAAGGCGCTGCAGACAGAGGGTAAATATTTCCTTCTACTCTACCAACAGGTTACCCCTACGAGAGTGATATGACATCCTTCAACTGGTTTCGTCGGCGTTATGACGAACCCTCAGAACAACCCTCTGAAGAGAAAACTGAAACGGTGCAGAGCCCGCCAGATGAGTCTGCTATCGATACAGATAAGGCGGCCGCTTCAGATCAGTCCCAACTGAACGCCGATGAGTATCTGCAGTGGGCTAAGGCGGCTTATCAAAATATTCAGAAACGCCAGCCAGAGACGCAAACGCCAGCGCCAGAATCAGAGGCGGATGGAGATCTAACGGCTACATCCATTGAGTCGGAATATATTACTGAGGCTGCAGTCAAAGAGGCCATTTCTACGATTGAGTCTGCCCTTCTGCAAACCCAAGAGACTGTTGCAGAGAGTTCATCCCCATCTTCGGTTGAGACCGTTGTGGAGTCTGAAACCGCAGCCGCCGTATCGGCGGCTGTCTCCACACCCTTTTGGGCTAAGGCGGAAGCGGAGCGACAGGAACGATTGGAGCGTCTAAAAGAGACTGCGATCGCAGAACCCGAACCTAAATCCCAGCTAGACCTTCAACCTACAGCGACAACCGAAATTGTCCCCAGACAACCTGACTTGCCTCAAATGATGTTGGATGAGGCGTTCCTTTGGTCCGCTGAAATATTGGCTGCTCAGGGACGACGCTCCGACCAGATCTGTCTTGAAGAAATCACCTGGCTAAAACGCCTGCGTCAGGGTCTCGACAAAACTCGTCGAGGTTTGGTGAACCAGCTTAAGGCGATCGTCGGCCAAGGTCCCCTGAACCAGGATGCGGTGATGGAGATTGAGGCATTGTTGCTTCAGGCCGATGTTGGAGTTGAGGCGACGGACCACATCATCGAAACCCTGCAAAACAGATTGCGCCAAGAGGTGTTACCGCCGGATCAAGCGATCGCCTATCTCAAATCCATCCTGCGCGATATGCTGGAACGCCCTCTGGCCGATTCCCATAACCTCAGTTTTGCGCCAGAGAAGAATTGCTTTAGCATCTGGTTGATAACGGGGGTTAATGGCGCGGGTAAAACCACCACGATTGGTAAGCTGGCCCATATTGCCAAAAAGTCTGGCTACACCTGTTTAATTGCTGCAGCAGACACCTTCCGAGCCGCTGCTGTGGAACAGATAAAAGTGTGGGGTCAGCGGAGCGATGTCGAGGTTATTGCTAATCCCGGTCAAAATACTGATCCCGCCGCCGTTGTTTTCGACGCCATCACTGCCGCCCAGGCTCGCCAGACGGAGCTGTTGTTAATAGACACTGCCGGTCGCCTGCAAAATAAGAAAAACCTAATGGCTGAACTGACCAAGGTGAGACGCATTATTGACAAAAAAGCGCCGGACGCCAATGTCGAATCTCTCTTGGTGCTGGATGCAACGTTAGGGCAAAATGGTCTTCGACAAGCGGCGGTATTTTCCGAGGCCGCTCAACTTAGCGGTGTGGTGCTTACCAAACTCGACGGCACCGCGAAGGGAGGAATCGCCCTGGCAGTGGTGCAGCAGCTAGGTCTACCTATCCGCTTTATCGGTGCGGGTGAGGGCGTCGAAGACCTCCGTCCCTTCTCCAGCTATGAGTTTGTGGAAGCGTTGATTAGTGGATGATGATGAGTCAATAATCACTCATTCGATTGATCAACTTTAATTCTTTAATTCATTAATGGGTCCACTGCTTGGGCAGGACCTACGATGGAGACGAAGGGATCGGTGAAGAACTTGCAGGCAAAGGCTTGAGTTTCTTCAACCGTGACAGCTGCGAGTTCAGCCTGAAACCGTTGGTCAAACTCCACACCCAAACCTAAAATTTCATACCAACCCAGCAGTTGGGCGATCTGAGCGTTGGTTTGTTTGCCCAAAGCATATTGTCCCAGCAGTTTATTCTTCGCCACCTGAAGTTCCTCAGCTGTGAGTGATTTGGCGCAGAGGCGCTCTACTTCATGTTGCAAACTTTCTAAAGCGATCGCCGTATTCTCAGGCGCCGTCCCCATATAGGCGACAAACTGGGATACCCCCAGACGAGTGGGGTAAAAAGCAGAAACATCATAGGCCAGTCCCCGTTTCTCCCTCAATTCCACAAATAGCCGACTAGAGAGACCATTGCCAAGGTGGGTAATCAGGAGTTTAAGGGCCGGATAGGCAGGCTGTTTAACAGCAGCCGCTAGATATCCCACCATCACGATAGACTGATTGGTCTCCTGGGGAATAACCATCCGACAGGGATTAGGAGAGAGTAGCGGAAAGATTAGCGGCGGCAGCGGTTTAGTCGGCGGCCGCCAGTCCCCCAAAA
>JAKSDM010000924.1 GCA_022360135.1 Pseudanabaenales cyanobacterium
CGGTAGAGCAATTTCCCTTTCACAGCCAAGCAGCATGATAGCTAAAATCCTATTATGGGCTGGCATCTGCTTTAACTTAGGTATTCTGGGATATTACAAATATGCAGCCTTTTTTATCGCATCTATAAACTATTTTTCCTCCAATCAATTGTCTGTTCCCGGTATCACCCTACCGCTTGCTGTCTCTTTCTATAGCTTCACACAGATTGCTTACTTAGTAGATAGTTATCGAGGAGAAACTAAGGATTCTAGCTATAACCTGACCTCTTATAGCTTATTTGTTGTTTTCTTTCCTCAACTCATTGCCGGGCCAATTCTGCGTCATAACGAGTTGATTCCCCAATTTTCTCGATTGCGGAACTTGGCCTTTTCTCATAAAAACATGGCAATGGGAGTCACTTTATTTACCTTGGGACTGGCTAAGAAAGTCGCGATCGCTGACAATATTTCTCCCTGGGTCGTCCCCGTGTTTGAAAATGCCAGCGCCGTTGGTTTTCTAGAAGCTTGGGTAGGCGCTCTTAGCTATACCCTGCAACTCTACTTCGATTTTTCTGGCTATTCTGACATGGCGATCGGCTTGGGGCGAATGTTCAATCTTCATTTGCCTGTTAATTTCAATTCCCCTTATAAAGCCAACTCTATCATTGACTTCTGGCGTCGTTGGCACATTACCCTTTCTAGCTTTCTACGAGATTACCTCTACATTCCCCTGGGAGGCAATCGTCTTGGTGAAGGACGGCGCTACATTAACCTGTTAATTACCATGCTGCTGGGGGGTTTATGGCATGGCGCCGGTTGGACATTCGTCATATGGGGCGGGATGCATGGAGTATTTCTAATCATCAACCATGGGTGGCGTAAGCTGAATATTGCACTACCGAAAGTATTAGGGTGGGCAATTACTTTTCTTTCTATAATAATAAGTTGGGTGTTTTTCAGAGCCCACACCCTTCATGATGGGATAGAAATTTCACAGGCAATGTTAGGCATTAAAGGAGTTACTCTGCTCAACGAATTCCAAAACCTTTTATCCTGGCTAACGGTTTTGGGCGTGCGATTCGAAAGTTGGCAAGAATTTGATTATTTACCATTAAACTATAAGCAAAGTTTAGTAACTTTGGTTTTATTATTGTTGGTTACTGTCCTCTTGCCTAATACTCAACAAATTATGCAAAACTTTAAGCCAACCTTGTGGTGTATGGTTCTGATTAGTGGCATAGCTGTTTTTAGCTTGCTCTCTCTAAATCAAGTTTCTGAGTTTCTCTACTTTCAATTTTAGTCAGCCACCAAAATTAAATTGTTCAGATAACTGACTATCAACCTCGGCTGGAACATAAGC
>JAKSDM010000939.1 GCA_022360135.1 Pseudanabaenales cyanobacterium
CAGGTCCATAGGGAACGCCATCTGGACTAGGAAAGATCACCTGGCCAAAAGGGCGAAAACTCTCTGGGGTAACGGGCTCAGCTTGTAACTGTTTTAAGGTGATAAACTGACTCATGATAGCGACTTTATAGTTTAGAGCAACTTTAATAGCTAGGCTGCCTCTAACCAATCGTAGATTTGCTCCAATTGCTCCAGGCTAACCAGGCCATATTGCCAGAGAATCATCGGCAGCGGTCCCGGATCTTGCTCACAGTGCTTAAGCGCAACTTTGATAGAAGAGGGTGAAACCGCCAATTCTTCTTGGAGGAAATAAATCAGCTTTGAATGTTTTCTGGGGGGCATTACTTTGCTCATTTCCTTTGCTACCCTGAATTTAATGCAACTGATTCTACATAAAGAATCCCTAGCAGAACGAAAAACCCGCAACAAAGATATAAGATAAGGATTTTGCTAATTCATCAAAATTGGTCGAGTGGGCGATAAGCTGACAAACCCGCTATCCGATTGCAAGTTTTCTAATCCGACTATACACGCCATACTTCCTATCGTCTGGATGTTAATAGCAACAGTTCAGACAGGGTAGCAGACGCCAGGACAATGCGCATCCCCCTGAGCAGAATTTTTTTATTTAAATAAAAAATTTATAAAAATTTAAACAAACCTTAGGATCCAAGATTAGATTAAGCCATTCAATTTCCTAGGTAGTGGGCGTTAGCAGAGCCATGTCTCTGAGATTACGGCATTCGGCAAACTATTTCGGTTTTACCAATAATTTTTGAAATTACTCGGCCACACTCGCAGCGGGATCCAGGGGATTGATTGTAATCACATCCCCAACTTGGATGCCAATCTCCTCTGCCCGTCCACCTCGCAGCTCAATTACCTGATCGACTAACTGACGACCCTCTGGTCCATAGACAGCGCAAGGATTGGCAATACAGGGAGGCACATCAGCTGCGATCGCCACAACGGCGCCCTGAAATAGGAAAACCATATCTAATGAAATGGAGACATTCTTCATCCAGAAACTAACACGACGAGGCGGATCAAACGGAAATAGCATGCCTCGATTGTCCGCCAATTCAGTGCGATACATGAGTCCAAGCGCCTGTTGTCGAGGTGTTTCAGCCACCTCCAGCTGGATAATCTGATCGCCTATTTCAGCCTGTACGGATACTGGTAACACTTGACCCAAATCAGCTTGATTGTCACGAGATTGAGTAGAGTCTATGGCAATTGACCGAGTGGTTGAAGCCGCCTCAGGGCCGAGTATGGAAGTCCCCGTCGCACTACTAGAGAATAAAGAACTCGGCGTTGAACAACTGACGAGCACAATCCCCAGTCCGAATGCCAGACAGAGCACGCTCCCTCGTCGGGTCCAACCCGGTTTGAAAACTGCTTGGCCAGTATGCTTGACCCGCAAAATCAGTCCCCCCAACCTGAGTATTTCGATCAGTCGCAAAACCTTCCTTAAACCTCACGCAAGACATAGCCTACGCCCCGCACAGTCTGAATCAAGCGCTTATCATCTTTACCATCAATCTTGAGCCGTAAATAACGAATATACACCTCAATCACATTCGACTCACCCATGAAGTCATAGCCCCAGACGTTTTCCAAAATTTGCTCCCGCGTCAGCACTTCTCTGGGATGCTCCATCAGATATTTAAGCAACTCAAACTCCTTCATGGTCAAGCCAATCACCCGTCCATTACGGAGGGCTGTGCGATTGGTTAAATCCAACGTCAGTTCCCAAAATCGTAGCTGCTCGGCGCCCGACTCACTAGGCTCGAGATACATTTGCACCAGTTTGAGAAACTCATCGCTACGATAGGGCTTAAGAAAATAATCATCGGCTCCTGCCTCTAAACAAGCAATTCGATCATCCAACGTGTCCCGGGCCATCATCAGCAACACTGGGGTGCGGTTGCCCAAAGCTCTCAGATGACTACATAGCGACAGTCCAGACTCTCCAGCCAACATCCGGTCAATCACAATCAAAGCCGGATTGAGCGCTTGAGCTTGTTTCAGTCCTGCTTTGGCGTCATTCACCACAATCGGGTCGTAGCCAGATTCCTTCAAATCGATGCTGACATGCTGAGCAACATCATCGTTAGTTTCAATCAGAAGGACTTGAGGAGCCAAGTTAAGGGTAGATGTCGGCATAAATCAGATGATGCACGTAAGCATTAATACTCTAACTTGCCTATTCTAAACTGACATCCTTTCTGCTAGGGAAGTTCCACAGAAGTCGGTTTGGCGATATGGGGCAGTCCCCATCCTAACTTTTCTCGCAGAACTTTGAAAAATTCGGGGGATTGGAATCGAATGAACCGAGCCGAATAAGGCGATCGCTGGGTTCGGACCTTATCTTCTGGAAGAACATAGCAACCTGCATTGCCATCCACCACCATCACCAATTGATCGGGATTGACAGAGGAAATTGTAACCGGCTCTTTGTCTGGGAAAACTAGACCGCGAGAGGCCAAAGAGTGAGGACAGATAGGAATCAGCTGCATCACCGGCACATCTGGAGTAATCACAGGTCCCCCGGCTGAAAGCGAGTAAGCGGTAGATCCAGTGGGGGTCGAGATAATCACCCCATCAGCCGCAATATCTACCGGGGCATGATTGCCGACTTCTACCTCAAAGTGGCACATACTCGTCAGCGGTTCTCGGTGCAGCACCATTTCATTCAGGCAAAGCGCTTCCCAAATAAGGCTACTATCATGAAAAATCTTCACTTCCAACATCGCCCGCTCTTCAACTTCATAGTCTCCAGCTAAGACCCGTTCAAGCACCTGCGACAACTGATTTAAGTAGGTCTCTGTCAGAAACCCCATGTGTCCAGTGTTAACCGTCAGTAAAGGAACGCCAGCTGGAGCAACCTGGCGAAAGGCGGATAATACTGTGCCATCCCCGCCCAAAACCACGGCAAAGATCATCTCTTGATCAAAATTCTCTGGGGTCAGACTTTCGATCGGAGTGTGGCAGATCGGCCGGTTGGGGTTGGAATAGCCAAGAATGCCGCCCACCCCGGTTACCATAGAGACGCTATAGCCAAGGGCCATTAGCTTGTCCTGCAATTGGTTGGCGACCTGACAAGCTATAGGTTTAACGTCGTTGTAGATAATGCCAACTTTGGGCACGCGCAAATACCGAATCAAAACATATAGTTTAGGACTTACAGGATAGCGCTAGTCATCCATTGCCCCAAATAAGGCAGAATCCTGGATTAGGGAAGACGGTTGAAACTGCCTTCACCTTAGGCTACCGTTTAAGCCGCCGCTTGAACAGAGTTTTTATGGGTTCGCTCGGTTGAAGAGGACGCTGAAATAGAATTCAGAATCTAGAATTTACTGGTCATTGGTCACGGGTCAAATGGCCAATAGATTCTTGCCCAACCAGAAGTCCCAACTTAAGCGGACACGCTTAAAATGGCGTATACGTCACCGAAAAATACAGGCCATTTTCTTGCAGGGATTCTCCTAGTGGGTCAACAGAAACTAGGGGGAGACCCCAGTCTAAGCGAGCAGAAAAATGATCGCCCTGACGCCATTGCAAGCCCAGACCAATTCCCACCAAGGTATTGGGATCCAGTCTTTCTCCTGACTCATTCCAACCCACCCCAATATCCACAAACGGTGCGATCTGCAGCAGCCCATCGATATTAGCATTGCGATAGAGCGGGAAGCGAACCTCGGCTGACATGAGCGCGCCATTATCGGTCAATAGCTCATCCTGGGGGTACCCCCGCACCGTCCGCTGTCCCCCGAAACTAATTTGCTCTAAGGAGGCAAGGGGGCTATCCGCCAGTTGAACATCTCCCCGTAGCAGCAACAGAGTGTCAGGGGCGAGTAATCGAACCCACTGAGCTTGACCGCGCCAGGCAAAGAAGCGGCTATCTGGCGAGCTTTCATTCACTGTAGAATCAAATAGGTCCACCCCCAAACTAACTTGAGACCGAGCGGCAATCACCTGGCGATCGCTTCGTCTGACCCAATCCTGGGCGAATCGTAAAGCCGAAATTCGGGTCTTTCCATCGGCGTCAGCGCCCCGCGATGGAAACGGAATCTCTCCCAAATCGAGCGGATTGAAGCTGGCTTTGCTCTCCTGCCGAGATGCGGTAAAACTGAGGGCGAATTCCTCCGTGGGTGTTTGATAGAGAGGCTGCCGCACCGTCAGTTCGAAAAAACGTGAATTGGAGTCGATATTGAGTATATCGAATGAATCCTCAATCACCCGGCTCCGGGACCCGCCAAAGTTGAAGCCGACTGTTCCATTGCGCGGATTAATCGGCCAGGTATAGCCAAGATCAAGGGTCTCACTGCCGTTAGTGTTGGCGAAACCGATTCTGAAGTTGTCTCCCTGGCCCCATAGGTTGGCATGACTGATTTCAACCTGCTGCCGGAAGGAGCCCACGTTAGGCGATCGCCCATTATCTAAAGTTAATTGTGTCTGGAAGACGTCCGCCTCGACGATTTGGACTTCCAATAGATTGGCCCCTGGAGCTATTCCGGCTGAGAGTTCCGCATCGATCGTTTCAATCAGAGGGTCCAATTGCAGCAGTTGCAATCCTTCCAGCAGCCGCTCAATGTTCAGGGGCGGTGAACCGGCGATCGCCAAGCGACTTCTGACATAGTTGGGATTCAGCCGATGGTTTCCGGTGATCTGAATATCTTCTAACCGACCTTCCACGACTTGAATTTTGACCATACCCGACTGCAAAGTCTGCTCAGGAATAAACGCCCCCGAAGTGACATACTGTCGGTCCACATAGAATTCAGTAATGGCGGATCGAGCCTGCAACAATTGTGGAAACGTCAGCTCATACCCCTCTCCAGCCGTGGGGAGATTGCAGCGCCGGACGGCTGGCGAAAAAACCGCCGCTGCCGCCGCTTGTGAAAGCACTTCGCTGCTAAATACGGTGCTGCCGATAACGATAAATCGCCGAACACAGATTCCACCCTCGCCTGGATCGATCGGAGACGCCGGTAATGTCGGCGCTTCAGCCGGAGGTTCAAGCAGATCTCTAGGGGGTGGGAGAGCCGGTTCGAAATCAGGAATAGGCTCCAGGGACGGCGGCAGCGGTTCTTGCGGCAGCGGTGACAACTCTGGCTGAGGCGGCGGCGCCGTCTGGGCCAGTTTAGTGACTCGATTGGCGGATGGGAGCGGCTCTGGTGAGGGACTTAAGATTACCTTTTGGGAGAAGCTGGGCGGCAGTGGATCGGTTTCAGGCAAAGCCTCCAGAGACGGCGGCGCCGCTGGCTGAAAAGAGTTAGGGGCTGTTTGCGGCTGATTAGTGACTTGGTTAACGGATAGGAGGGCCTTCGCTGGGAAGCTTGAGTTTGTCTCCGGCAATGGGCTGGGAATTTGAACGCCATAAGCCCCATTAAGATTCCAAGTTGCCAAACTAAGAATTAACCCCATCGGGCCGCAAAGAAAGGTGTATTTGCCCATTACTGGAAAATAACTCTGGCTAATACCTACGAATCTGAATCACACTCATCCGAAGAAACTGAAAAATTTTGTATGCCCCGGCGTCCCCTGGTTTTTTCCTAATATCTTCTCTGCGATTGCAGAGGGTTTACCGCTTGTGTTTCTAAGCACCGTCTACAGCTCAATAGAGCAGTGTGACTCTTCCCAGGTTGCAAGGCTTAATGGGTCCAGAGACATTGAAGCGTTGGAGATTTCCTCGGGACTCTTCATGAAAACTCTACATTTCCCCACAAGATTTCCAGCATTCTCAGAATACTTCCTAATCAGTCTTTTATTAATA
>JAKSDM010000049.1 GCA_022360135.1 Pseudanabaenales cyanobacterium
TACCCACAAACAGGCCGCTGAATTCAAAGGCGTTGCTGTGAAGGGGACTGAAGCCACAGAAATTGCCAACCAAACCTCCCAAAAATCAGAGCAATTGTCCCGATCCATTCATCAACTGCTAGCAACAGCTGAGGTGCTTCAAGCAAGCACAGGTAAGTTTAAGGTCAGTTAGGACTGTGTTAAAGCTTAAAATCTCCATGTTTGTATACCAGCAAATACGCGCTTCTACACAACTATGAATTCTGATCCATCGATCACTCAGCAGGCGCCATCGTATTTTTTGCAGGAAGCATCTGAACTTCTTCAGCAAATAGACAAGGAGCTGCAAAGTCTACGGCAGGACTTCAGTGTGCAAAAAATGCATAGTTTGATGCGAGTAGCCCACACTCTCAAAGGAGCAGCTGCTAGTGTGGGTTTGGACGCCATCAAAACGACAACTCATTCCTTAGAAGATGCTTTCAAAGCCTTGTGTGTCCCAGACGCAGTCCTAACGCCTGTCGTAGAAGGATTGATTTTTGAAGCTTACGATTGCTTACAACTGTTGCTCTCAGTCCAGATAGCAGAAGCTCAAATTGATGAATCAAGCATTTTGGATAGGATGGCCAATGTAGTTGCAGGGCTACAGGACAACTTGGGCGATCAGTTTGGTCAAGATGGCTACCTGCCAACATCGACCGAGCTGGGGTTTGATATGACCCAATCCATTTTTGAAATGGGCGTTACTCAGCGGCTTGAAGAGTTAGAAAATGCCCTTAAAGCTCCTGAATCGGACACTTTAAACTCCCTTTTACGGTCCCAGGCAAAGGTCTTTTTTGGGTTATCAGAGTCTTTGAATTTACCAGGGTTTGGAGAAATCGCCCAAGCTACTCTAACGGCTCTGAACAATAGTCCCAACCAAGTGGTTCAAATTGCCACAGTCGCGTTAAAGGACTATCGCTCTGGTCAAGCCAGCGTGCTTCAAGGCGATCGCACCCAGGGCGGCTCCCCCAGCTCAGCCCTCAAACAACTCGGCAAAAAACAAGCCCCTAAAAAAGCAAGCAAACACCCTAAAACTAAGGTTCAAAAAAGCCAACTTCAAAAGTCTAAATCTGGATGGTTTGGCCGATTTTGGCAGCGGCTGAATCAGCCAAGTGGTAAATCTCAACCGTCTAAAGCTAGAACTTCAAGTATATCCAAGCCTTCTCTCAAAAAAACTTCAGATCCGGAAACACCTTCGGATCTGGCGGAGCCCGTTAGCAATACCAAAAGCCATACTGCAATAGCGCAGACTGCGGAAAGCATTTGGGAAACGGCTACCGTTTCAAGCTTACCAGAAGTGATCGCAGCGGCAGCAGATGAGCATTCACCATCTTCAGCCGAAAAGACTCCATACCATTCCCAGAGGATGACTTATCTCAAGGCAGCAGATGAGCATTCACCATCTTCAGCCGAAAAGACTGCTCAAACTTTATCTCTATCATTGCCTAGTACTTCAATTAATCAAGAAGGAGCCTCAACCGAATCATTATCAAGTACACCCTCTAGGGACGACACCTTACGGGTATCCATTGACCATCTCGAACAGCTCAACCATATAATTGGCGAACTCTTAACCCAACAAAACCGCCAGGCGCTCCAAAATGAGCGCCTGACCACTACCATGAAAACACTGCTAGCTCGCCTAGGTCAACAGCAGCGGCAATTATACAAGCTTCAGCGACAAACAATCCAAACCTCGGCTGACTTCCACCTAATGCCGTTTACACCGATTGATCAGCAGTTTGATTCCCTGGAGCTAGATCACTACAGCGAACTGCAGTTACTCGTACAAGCATCATTAGAGACTATGATTCAGCAAATGGAAAGTGCTGAAGCCGTTGAATTATTTGTTCGCCAGAGTGGTCAAACTCTAGAAAAGCAGCAGCGACTGATGCATAGCCTACGTGAAATCATGATAGAGGTTAGAATGCAGCCTATCGGAAACTTGCTGCAGAGATTCCATCAGGTGTTGACCCGATTATCCACACAGCATAGTAAACCCGTGACCCTGATAGTTCAGGGTAGCGATGTTCTGGTTGACAAAGCCATTATTGATAAGCTATACGACCCATTATTACACTTGGTGCGCAATGCCTTTGACCATGGTATTGAGAGACCTGAAGTACGCAAACAGCAGGGCAAAGACGAAAAAGGACAGATCCAGTTATCTGCTAGCCAAGAAGGTCGTTATTTAGTCATTAAAATTCAAGATAATGGACAAGGTCTGAACCTGAATGCTATTCGTCAAAAAGCTATTGAGAATCAGCTGATTACGACAGAAGAGGCGCAAAAATTAACAGCGGCTCAAATCAGTGATTTCATTTTTGAACCTGATCTGTCCACAGCGGCTCAAGTCAATGAGCTTTCAGGACGCGGCGTTGGTCTGCATGCTGTGGGGGCTCAAATGCAGAAACTACGGGGTGAGGTAACGGTGACCCATCAATCAGGGCGAGGGACTTGTTTCACCTTAAAGATTCCAGCCAACTTGACGATTGCTAAACTGCTGCTCTGTCAAGCGGGGGAAAAGTTGTACGCCCTAATGACGGATTCTATTGAACAAATTCTAATTCCACGTTCTGGGCAGTTAAAATCTCGGGATAAGAGAAAAATATTGAGTCTACAGGTTGAGGCGAAAGAGCAGCTTATTCCAGTTGTTCCTCTCTCGGAGTCCCTCGCCTATAATGCCTCACTTCCGGATATCCATTGGCGGGCAACCAACAAAACCTCAGATACCCCATGTCCGATTATTTTGATGCAGTACAAAAATCGCCTAGTGGGGCTAGAAATAGAACAACTGATAGGGGAGCAAGAGCTGGTCATTCGCTCCTTAGGAGACATATCGGCAATACCAACGTACATATATGGCTGTAGTATTCTCCCCGATGGTCGCCTCAGTCTGGTGGTTGATGGAACTGCCCTGGCGCTAAAAACCATCAAAGCGCTTTCCAGGCATGCAAGCAAGACAGCGAATGACAATGATCTACAGGTATCCCCTAGCAAATCACCGCTTGTGTCCACACCAAAACAGTCCATTCTTGTTGTTGATGACTCGACTACAGTGCGCAACACATTGACCCAAACCCTAAAAAAAGCAGGTTATTCGGTCCTGCAGGCGAAAGATGGGACTGAAGCATTCCAAAAGCTGCAGCAAGTCGATGTGTCGGCTATTTTATGCGATCTTGAAATGCCTGGAATGAACGGCTTTGAGTTTTTAAAGGTGCGGCAGCAAACCCCTAAAACTGCTTCAATTCCAACCATCATGTTGACCTCTCGGACTGGAGCGAAACATCGACAACTGGCCCAAGCATTAGGAGCCAATGACTATCTAACAAAACCTTACCTGGCGCCTCAACTATTAGCAAAATTAACTGGCATTTTAACACAACCCTCTGAAGTTAATCTGCTAGACATGTCGGAGGACATCCATGGATAACAACACATTGAAGATTGCAAAATTTATTACCTTCAAAGTAGTTGACTATTGGTTTGCCTTGCCTATGGCGGCGGTTCTAAAAATTGTTAACTGCCCACCCCAGGACAAAGGAGGTGTCGTCACCCTAGGCATAGTGCAACTGGGCTCCCACACGATTCAGCTGTTAGATTTGCATGGCGTCTTGGGACTGGATGCTGATGCAACTCCACCCGATCAAGCACCGTTCTTATTGGTGCTGCGGAGTACTCAAAAAAAGCTTTGGGGTATTGCCTTAGATACGCCCCCTGATTTGAGCGAGCTCCCCCTCAACACCTTTCAAGCTGTGTCAATAGACAATCGCTTTGTCCTCAAGAAGCAATGGATTAGCCATATAGCCACCGTCTCTGAGCAGGAGATCAATCGTACTCTGCTACTCCTAAACTTAAAGGCTATCTTTGCGCATAAGGCTGCCTAACCCGCTTTAGTCGCCAGAATAGCCAGCGTAAAAGAAATTGTCAGAACTGACTCTTCAAATCTCACATTTGTGGCAGAGAGACATCTCTCCCCCTGGTTGACTGACAAATCTATCCAATAGGATACTGGTATGTTTGTACTTTAAATTCAAGTCGATAGACACGGTCTTCGTGTTGCTTGCGCGAGGCCATGGTCGGATCAGGGTCATTATTACTAGGGCGTGTTTTAAAACCTTCTGGAACCAATAGATA
>JAKSDM010000912.1 GCA_022360135.1 Pseudanabaenales cyanobacterium
ATTACTGAAGACTCGTCCTCAGTTGAAGACTATTTTCGTAAAGGGTTAGAAGGATACCCCCCTTTCCAATTCAGATAACTTCAGATAAAAGCTATCCAGGTGTTCTTGCCCAGATCCTACGTTAGTCGAAATAAACTGTGATAGATATGCACTGACAGAGATTCAGAAGATAGCGCAATATCTAGGCCGGTATTCTGCAGCTGAAATTGGATTTCAACAAGTTCCCTGATCTGTTTATCTAACTGCAGAATAAACTTCCCAAGTCATCCGATTGGTGGGTTCTGATTTTAATTGGTTTTTCTCAATAAAGGTCTGCTGCGAGAGGTTAGGAAACTCAATCCGTTGGGATCATCTAATTGACTGTATGAATTAAGGTTGATCCCGGCATTGATGTTCGCCAACCGTTGAAACTTTGTTATGAATCATCAGCTCCAATGCCAATTTGGGGGGTTCATGATGAGCCCTAGTGTCGGCAAATCGTTTACGCTCTCTGACGTTGATTTTCAAACCCTATGGTTGATCCCCAATATTCTTCTCCATTAGAAACTCACGTATCCGCACGCGAAGGAACCGCCTTCGATCAGCCGGGTGTTGATCCCCTGAAAACATCAACAGGGGTGTACGTCTGCGTGCATGGCCATTTTTACCAGCCGCCCCGAGAGAATCCCTATCTGGACGCCATAGAGCGTCAGCCCAGCGCCGCTCCTTTTCACAATTGGAATGAGCGGATTCTCTATGAGTGCTATCGGCCCAACGCCTTTGCCCGAATTCTGAACGATCGCGGTGAAGTGATTCGCATTGTCAATAACTTCGAGCGTCTCAGCTTCAATATTGGCCCCACCTTAATGAGTTGGCTAGAGCGCCATGACCTAGAGACTTATCAACGGATTTTGGAGGCCGATCGTAAAAGTAGCGAGCGTCTCGACGGCCATGGCAATGCGATCGCCCAGGTCTACAACCACATCATTATGCCCCTGGCGAATAAGCGGGACAAACACACCCAGATTCGCTGGGGTAAAGCGGACTTCCGGGCTCGCTTTGGTCGAGATCCCGAAGGGATGTGGTTAGCAGAAACCGCGGTGGACTCCCCCACCCTCGAAACATTAGTCGATGAAGGGATTCGTTTCATCATCCTGGCGCCGTCTCAAGTTCAACGGTGTCGGCAAATGGCCAATGGGGATCAACCAGCGGGAGAATGGTGCGAAGTTGGCGGCGGCCAGATTGATCCCACCCGTCCCTATCGCTGTTTCCTCAAGGGCGATCGCTTAAATTCATCTTCCACCCCACTGGCGTCAGGGCGCAGTTCTACCTCCCTTCCTCCGGACACTTCATCTAGATACATCGATATCTTCTTCTACGACGGCCCCATTTCGCGAGATATGGGCTTTAACGATGTGCTTAATTCCTCTGATCATTTTGCTAAGCGAATTGGCTTGGCGATTCAAGGGGATCACAGACCGGCTCAACTGATTTCTGTGGCCACCGATGGAGAAACCTTTGGCCACCACAAGCAGGGGGCTGAAAAGGCGTTGGCCTATGCCTTGGCGGACGATTTTCCCAGTCGGGGCTGGACGGTGACTAACTACGCCCATTACCTCAGCCTCAATCCGCCCACATGGGAAGTGGAACTCAAACCCGTCACAGCGTGGAGTTGCGCCCATGGGGTCGATCGCTGGCAGGATGACTGCGGCTGTGGCGGCGGCGGGGAATGGCGTCAAACATGGCGACGCCCCCTGCGACAAGCGTTGGATTGGTTGCGAGATCAGCTGATTGAGGTCTATCAGAGGGTTGGCCAGGAGCTTTTCAAAGATCCCTGGTTGGCCAGGGATGAGTATATCCAAGTGGTGCTTGAGCGTAGTCAGACTAATGTCGATCGCTTCCTGGCCGACCACCAGACCTGTTCGCTAACTCGGGCGGAACGGGTGGACGCCCTGCGGCTATTAGAGATGCAACGCCATGCTCTTCTCATGTACACCAGCTGCGGCTGGTTCTTTGAGGAGATTTCTCGACCGGAAGGAACCCAAATTCTGCGGTATGCAGCCCGAGCGCTTGAGCTGGCTGGAGATGTGTCAGGGGTTCAATTAGAGGCAGGCTTTCTGCAGCAATTGGCCAGCGCTCCCAGCAATGTGGAGTGTTTTAAGCATGGGGCGGAGGTCTACCGTCAACTGGTGATTCCTTCTCAGATCAGCCTGGAGCAGGTGGCCGCTCACTATGCCATGAGTTCCCTGTTTACCACCTATCTGCGCGAGCAAGCGCTTTACTGCTATACTCTGCGCCAGGAGGATTATCAGCTGCAGCGCATGGGGCCAATGACCCTGGCGGTAGGACGACTCCAGGTGGTGTCTGAAATCACCCATGAGAAAGCTGATCTGGTATTTGCGGTGTTGCATTTGGGCGGCTGGGATTTCCACTGCTGCATTCAGTCGTTCAAGGGGCGACGGATTTACAGTCAGGCAAAAGAAAAGTTGTTTGGCGTCTTGAGTCAGGCAAGTGTCGCTCAAGCGATTTTGAGCATCAATACCCTATTTGGGGAGTGTTCCTACAGCCTTCAAGATCTATTTGCGGAGGAACGCCATCGCCTTATGCGGCTGCTGAGTCGAGAGACCCTCAACCGCCTAAATCAACTCTATACTCAGGTTTATCGAGATAATTACGGGGTGCTGATGGCGTTCCATCGGGATCGCTTAGCTGTGCCCCAAGAACTTCAAGTCGCGGCTGAGATCGCTCTGAGTCATCGCGCCCTTGCTTCCATTCATTCCCTGGAGCGGGAAACCAGCGATCCCGATCGCAATCCTTTGCAAATGGGGCTGAATCATCTGGCGGAACTCGAAGCGATCGCCACAGAAGCGGGTCATTTCCATTGCCAATTGAAGCTGCCGGGGGCCAAGACAACCCTAGAGAATCTGATTCTGCGATCGCTCTGGCAATTGCTATACAGCTTCAATCCACTTACAGCCGCTGCTGACATTGAATGGCTGGAGAGATTAATCGAACTCGGCCGCCGTCTATCCTTACACCTTTCCTTAGATAGGGTCCAGGAACTTTACTATCAGCACCTGAACAATAGAATCCAGCCTCTCTTAGCGGCGACAGACAGTGCCGCCGAAGACATCTCTGCAGGAGACCAAGAGATTTATCTCCGCCAACTACTGCACTTAGGTCGGCAATTTCAGATCAATGTTGACAACCTACTTCAGACAAATTATTCAGTAATAAAACCTGACGCTCCGAAACACGACCCGGGCGTCTAGACCATTGGCCCGCAGCACGCTGGCGCGGGCCTCAGCAAAATTGCGATCGGCAAATGCCCCAACATTGACAAACCGTCCTTGCCGAGAAGAATCGACAAAAGCCTCAGGGTAAAATTCGCGCACCCTAGCCAACGACCCCTCGCTGCCGCCTGGGATCGCCACAATGTAAGGCCGATTTTCACCCTGAACCAGTTGACTGGGGGAATTGTTAATCTCCGCCCGGTCAGGGGTAATCTCTCGCAGGGTTGTGGTTCCTTCCGCATTCACAATTTCGAGTTCTGCAACACCGCTGGGGCTGACCCTGGCAAGGTAAGTGATCAGCTCGCCATTGTTATCGCGGCGAGTACTGGCGTAAGTTGTCCAGGTGTCATTTTGGTTTCTGGGAGGGGCGATTGTAGTCGGATTGGCGCTGAGTTCATTAGCCCCCGTCTGATTGACGTTAACGTTCATCAACAACCGTCCATTCTGGCGGAAAACCCGGGTCCCGTAAGTATTGGTTGTAAAGCGCAGAATAGTGTCTTGGGCGGCGACCGTTGTTGGACTAGTCTGAGTGGGCGGCTCACTGACGATTGCATTGAAGCCGCTCTCTAGAAGCAGAGTGGAGCCCTCATTGCTGACAATTCGGAGTTCTGTGTTGCTATTAGTGTCAACTGAGACACGATAGCCAACGGCCTGCCGTTGATTATTCCGAATGAAGTTATCGCCAGAGCTAACATAGACTGTCTGGCCCTCCCCCTGAGCCGCAATGGTGGTCAGGGCGCCGTCTTGCTCGCGAACGCTACGGTCCCGATTGAAAACTCTCATAAAGAGCAGTCCATTCTGCCGAAAAACCCTGACGGCATAGGTATTTGTATCGAAGAACAATACATTTTGTTCAGAGGCTTGGGCGACCTGGTTTAAGGGAATGTCTGACGCCTGAGGAACCCTATCGGTAATGGGGGCGGATGAAGCGGCGATCGCGGGAACCGTCAGGATAATGGCAGGAATAGACGCCAGAAGGGAAATAGAGAGTTTTCTGGCGGCGCCCTTTGACAGGGATGAGGCGCTTAAAACTATAGAGATAAGGTTCATGGGTAGATAGTGTTCAAAGTATTACAACAGAGACGCCCCGCATTTCATGCCGCTTAGGGAAACGCCCTCAGGGTTAGGAACTGGGGCGGTTACCGTGGATACACAAGTCTGCTAGACTAGTCCCTCTAGGTTTTGATCCCTCCCACTCTCCTGACAAAGAGGCTGCGGGCGAATTATTTTGTAACATCGTTAGAACGGCTGCAAGGGGATTTAGGAGAGTCAAGACTCTTATTCTAAAAATTTTACTAAAATTTTACGATTACTCATTGGGAGCGCCCATTTAAAGTGGGAGATCACCCAGGAGAACGGATGAAAATAACGGGCTTTATCTGGCTTGAGGATATTGTTGAGAAGCTAGACCGCAAGCATCGGGTTCAACCTTATGAACTGAGTGAGTTATTCGAGCGACATCCATGCCCTGCCTACTTCTGGCCCATGTGACGGAACCTCTATGCTGCAACAAAGGTGAGGCTTGTCAGACCCAATGCGATCTCTCCATGTTCTAGTTTATCGGCAATTACTCTAAGGGCTAAGGCTTGGACACGGGCGATCGCCTGCTTTTGATTTTCGCCATATACTAAAACGCCTGAAATCTCTGGAATTTCAGCAATCCAGCGGCCATCATTCTCTTGCTCGACTGCGATCGTAAAGCAGTTTGATAGTTGACTTTGCATTAGACAGCCTCCTTTTCCTGCTTTCTTATACAAATGTTACAGCTAACATCCACCTGAATTCCAAACGCATTCTGGGGGCTACCCGAAAACTTTGGAGTCTTACGGGCATTACTGCACAGGTTCGCCATCTAACAATGCCCATATAATTCGTAAAGGCTGCTTGCTTATAATTATCTCTTAAAGTAAAAACTTCTGTGAATAACTCAATAACGCTCTTCTGTCAAAGTCTCTAGAGAATATTTGAAACGACCATTTTATGTGCTTCATGGCCTGCCAACTGGAGGAATTATTAACGAGAAATCCGCGTTTCAGATTTTATCCCGTCAGAGTGATTGAAGAGCGATAAGTACCTCGGCAAAATCATTTTCAAATTGATTCAAGCTGGGGGAGCATTTTCGGTGGATTTCATGTGTAAATGATTTTGCATACCCACTTAACTTATGCCAGAAGACTACATTGTAATTGTGACCGATGAAACCGACGAAACCTCAGTCCCGATTGAAGGTCAACGCGGCTGGGGTGAAGAGGTTCGCAAACGCATCTCTGGCCTCAAAGAAGTTCGATTGCCCGTCTCCCAGCTAGAGCAAAACATGGCTCAGTTTTTGCGCTTGGTTGGACGCTTATTCAAACAGGTCGATCAGCAAATTGGCTCGGAATCAGGCATGAAGTTGGATGAGGTCGAGCTATCAGTTGAAATTAGTGGCGAAGGGGAAGTTAAATTAATAGCAGGGGGCAAAGCGACTGGAAAGGGCGCGATTACGCTTAAGTTCACCCGAGCGGACACCACGAAGTAAATGGCGAGTAATTGGGCGATCGTCATAGGTATCAACCAATACCATTTTTTGCAACCGCTGAAGTACGCCAAGCGGGATGCAGAAGCCATAAGCCGGTTCCTGAAAGAAGACGCAAACTTCGATCTCATCTTCCTGTTTACCGATGATTCTCCCCGCATTGGCGGCAAGTCCACTGAACCCTTTCGGGCCAATTTGTTGCGGGTCTTGCGCCAAATCTTCGCCGAACCCTTCATGCAAGATGGCGATAACTTTTGGTTCTTTTTCAGCGGCCATGGCATTCCCCATCAGGGACAGGACTATCTTATGCCTCTGGATGGCGATCCAGAGGATATTGAAAACACAGGCATTTCCACCAATACCCTCACCAATTACCTGCGGAGTTGCGGCGCCGATAACGCCGTGATGATGCTAGACGCCTGTCGCAGTGGCGGCAAAAAAAGCGGGGAAGGCATCGGCCGACAAACCGAAGCAGACGCCCGCCAAACCGGGGTGATTAGTTTCTTCTCCTGCAGTCCTGATCAGTATTCCTATGAACTGGAGGCGATTTCTCAGGGAGCCTTTACTCATGCCTTGATTGAAGGATTAGGCATTCGGGGCAAATGCGCCACGGTAGAGCGTCTCAACCAGTACCTCGAACATCGGGTGCCGGAACTGGTCAGTCAACAGTTAGGCGGCAAAGTCAAGCAAACGCCTTACACCATCGCCGAGCCGCTGAATCGTTCGCACCTGATCTTGATGTCCCAATACGCCAGCCTTGCTGATATCGCAACGCTAAAGAATGATGCGTATCGTGCCGAGAGACAACACGATTGGAATCTGGCGCAACGGCTATGGATTCGAGTGAATTCGGCGGCTTCGGGTCAGGATATGGATGCGATCGACGCGTTTCAAAATCTGGGCATTCAGCGTCACACGAAAACGATTCTACCTCAACCGCCCTCTCCTCAACCCCCCAAACTATCTGAATCTGCTAAAGTCCCTATTCCGGAGCCAATACCGAAACCGCCCTCCCAACCTCAACGCCCTGTTAAAACACAGCAGTTCGCATCGACTCACCGTAAAACGTCTGTTCCTCCAAAACCGATCTCCTCTACAAGCTCGTCTTCTCTATCCCGTGCATTCACTCGACGGCAGCTTCTCAAATGGGCCGTTCCAGCAGGATTAGGCGTCGTAGGCGTAACCATCGCCAGTCAATTTTTAGGCGATCAATCACAGCAGTCTTCTCGTGAGGACTCTCCAAGAGATCAACCACAGCAGCCTTCTCCTGAGAACTCTCCAGATACACCTTCTACTCCTTCACCGACAGAAACCTCTAGTAGCCCAAACTTAACTTCAAGCGATGTTGATTATTCCAAGCTGGAGGATTTTTTGCAAGCAGAACAATGGCAAGCAGCCAATCAAGAAACTGCTAAGCTGATGCTGAAAGTTGCAAATCGGGATCAGGAAGGGTGGCTAGACCGCGATAGCATTGAAAACTTTCCCTGTGATGTTCTGAGTCAGATCGATCGCCTATGGTTAAACAATAGTGGAGGAAAATTCGGGTTCAGTGTTCAAAAGAAAATTTGCATTGAAGACTGTGGTGGCAACCCCGATGGGCAGGCTGATGAGGTAGCCTGGTTTTGTTTCGCTGAGGCTGTGGGTTGGCGTGAGAATCAAGAATGGCTCGGATATCCACAAGAAGCGACATTTGATACTTCCGCTCTGAAGGGACACCTCCCTTGGGTTTCCAATCATGAAAGATTGTGTGGGGTAGAGGGGTGTGATATTAATCTGAGTAATTTTTATTTGTTTGTGGGTTTCTGGCGGTGGGACCTCTTATTTCGCGCAGAAGTCTGCAAAGTGTAGCATTTAATCGCTTCAGCCGTTCCAAAAGATTTGTGATAGCAGTCTTTTCGGACAAGTTATCAGACAAGCTAGTAGGGTGGGCAATACACCAAGTATTAGTTAGCAAAACCCCATGAAAAAACTCGCAATGCCCACCATCAGGATGTATCGCATATAGTCAATAGTGTAGAGTTTGGTAGGTTGGGTTGAACTTGTGAAACCCAACGCGGGCAGGGATTGTTAAGTATCGCTATCGCTTGACCCAACCTGCATTTTTAGTCGAGCTGTTGATAAGATCATTACGCAAGTTGTCCCTCTGTTTCAGAAAATCTTCCAGACAGTTACTGTTACCATTGACGTATTACGTCAGACGGAATATGGTTGAGAAATGATTCAATCGTTCCGATGTAAGCAGACGCGATCGCTTTTTGAAGGGGAAAATCGGGCAGCGTTAATTTGCTCATCAGTTAAGCAAAAAAACTATGCATGAACTTAGGCGGATACTAGGCATACATTAGACGCCCTTTAGGGGAAGGAATAGAACGACCTAGCGCCTTAGCCGTCTCTATCCATTCATGAATTACAGTCTCAACATTATTGACAGCCTCTTGATAGGTTTGACCATCAGCCATACAACCAGGTAACTCCGGCGCCTCCACAATAAATGAGTTATCTTCTTCACTCCAATAAATAATTAGCTCGTATCTAATCGACATCTTTATCCCCTAAACGATATATGAGGAAAATCATGTACGGGACTCAAGTTTTGCTTGATGCTTTGCTTTCTGCGCTTGCAGCTTTTCCCAAGCAGCTTCCATACCTGGTTTAGGTGATTTTGTAGCCAGTCGAGCAATGAGTTCGCGATTTTGCGCTTCGTAATACTGCTGAAGTTCCTCAGTTTCCTTCAATACAGTTTGATACTCAGCTTCAACTTCAGCTCGATTGACTTCAATATTGTTAAGGGCAGCGTTAATTTGCTCATCAGTTAGGTTAAACAGCCCACGAATGAACTTAGGAGGATATTGGTCGATGACGTAATCCATTACATCGTAGAACGTGATGCGGGCGCCTGCGATCGTGAGTCCACGCTCGGTGCGAATAATTGAGGCTGGTTTACCTGATGGTGGAATTCGAACCATACCTGTGTCCCCTCAGAATCTAGCTTTATGCTATCTCAGACACGTTGATGAACGCGCAAGGCTTGCCCATCCTACGGCTATTACTTTGTCGCAAAGCGCCCTGCAAGATTGGCTGCGATTCGGCTAATGCGCGTTGCCGCGCCGCTTGATGGGTTCCATCCACATCAAAAACCCAAAACTGATTGCCTGAGCAATCTATCAACCCGCCATTCTGCGTTTGCTTAACCCCATGCGCCAAGAGGTCAGATTCAAATAAGCCG
>JAKSDM010001697.1 GCA_022360135.1 Pseudanabaenales cyanobacterium
ACTGCTTCATGCAGCGCCGCCCCGCCTTCCTCATCACTCCCTCTACCCACATGGACAAGTGCGTGACCCAAGGCCGCCAGTACCCGAGCTAAGAGCTGATGATTCTGCTCCTGGCGAGCTAGGGTTGCCGCCTCTCGAAGGGTTTGCAAGCCTTGCTCAATGGCCCCCGCTGCGATCGCGGCTTCCCCTGCCTCAAGCATTGCCTGCACGGAATAAGGGCGCGTTTTAGATAGATTGATTGTGGGTTGGCGAATAGCGTCCTGTAGAACTGAGCTTGGCTCGGCGCCTAGCTCCCGTCGGAAAAGGTCAGTACAGTGCATAGCATGCTTAACAGCTCCATCATAGTCTCCAGCAGTTCGAAAACACTGTACCAGCAGAACGTGGTGAGCCTCATCGAGCGGATTGAGATCCACCAGCTGTGAGGCGCATTTGAATGCGTCATTTATGAGCCCTTCGGCTAAAAAGGCTAAGGTAGCCTCATGCAAGATGGCCTCGGTAGCACCGTTGAGGCGATGTCTTTCACTAAACAGCCATAGCTCGAATGCAGCGCTGACCGAAACACTTACACCTGCCAAAAGATCCTGACCCAATCCACGCAACTCAAATGCCTCATTCCAGCGTCCTCGACGTACCAAATCGACATCGACCACGGCAGTAGATGGCAACCTAATCGTCAGCGGATCACCGTAAAGCTTACAGTCTGGGCCAAGCACACGGCGCAGATCTGACAAGCTCCAACGCAATGCGCCAAGGGGATCATCAGCTGCCGAAAACAGTAATTCTGCTAATCTTTCACGCAAAATTGGCTGGTTCGCTAGCAACAAATACGCGAGCAGACACCAACTCTTGCGCCCTCTTGGCTGCTGATTTACAGCATCGCGGATTACCCGTGGGCATCCTAGCAACTCGATAATCAGGGTCATATCAAGATCGTACCACCACCTGAAGGAGAACTATAAATCGCAATAATTATCTACTCAACTGCATAACAATCCTGCTGGAGCGGACTGGTAAGAGACCTAAGTTAAGTGCGATCGCCGATCTTGTAGGGTGCGTTCCCCACTGCAACTCCTAATACTCCACCGATAGATTTTTGGGAACGCACCATGCTCATAAATTCCTTGAAGCAAGCGATCGCAGCCTAACAACGCCCATGCACACCGACCGCCGAAAGTGGATCGGTATAATGCAGAGGTTATCTGCGGCGGGTGATGGGCAACGTTAGGCGGCTTAACCACGTTTGCTGAGAGTCATCGGAGAGGAACCCAGTTACCGTACGTGCGTGGATCAGTCGTAGAAACTTGCAGAGGTCACCCGTTCTAGGAGTAAAAGTGTTTGATCACGTAGTCTTTGGCGCCAG
>JAKSDM010001166.1 GCA_022360135.1 Pseudanabaenales cyanobacterium
ACAATTTCCCGCGCCGCTGAACTAGCTGGCCCTGGAGACACTGTATTGGTAAGGTCAGGGATTTATCGAGAACGGGTGACCCCGGCTCGGGGCGGAGAGCCAGATCGACCGATTGTCTATCGGGCCGCCCCGGGCGAACAGGTGATCGTCAAGGGGTCGGAAATCTGGACGCCGGACCCTCAGCCGGTCGAAGGCGCCGATAACGTTTACACGGGTGTCCTTGACGCCGCCTTGTTTGGTGACAATAATCCTTACCGCATCCGGCTGAAACGCATGAGCGGCGATTTTACCTTAGGACAGGTTTTTATCGAGGGTCAGCCTGCAGATGAAGTCGATTCGATGGACCAGTTATTGATGAAGGCCAACAGCTGGATGGTCAATTCCGATGGCGATCGCCTTTACATTCATTTTCCGCCTGCCCCCAGTCCCCCCTGCTCTCGACAGGTTGAGGTGACGGTGCGTGGCCGCATTTTTGCCCCCCATAAACGGGGACTGGGATACATCCAGGTCAAAGGGTTTATTTTTGAGCATGCGGCTAACCAGTTTCCGTCTGGATTCTGGGCCATTAAAGATTCACCTCAAGCTGGCGCAGTCAGCACCCGCAGCGGTCATCATTGGCTGATCGAAGATAATGTGATTCGCTATGCCAAAGCCATCGGCTTAGATTGTGGCAGCGAAGGAAAATATGATATTGAGGGAAACCAGCCAACGCCAGAGGGGGTAGGCTATCATCAAATCCGCCATAATCTAATCAGTGATAACGGCTGCTGCGGCATTGCCGGTTGGAGGCAAACCGGCACCGCCATTATCGGCAATCGAATTGAGCGCAACAATCGCCTCGGCTGGACGGCTCCAGAGACTGGCGGCGTTAAAGTTCATCATTTCATTGATGGATTAATTGCAGGTAATCTGGTGCGAGACAACGACGCCTATGGCATTTGGCTGGACAATGTCTACCGAAATTCTCGCGTCAGCCGGAATTTGATCCTCAATAATCAAGGGGCGGGGATCTTCGTTGAGATGGGGGGCGGCCCTATTCTAGTGGACAACAATGCGATCGCCTACACCAGACTGGGGGATGGAGTTTACACCCACGACGCCTCCGGCGTCACCCTGGCTCATAACTTGCTTTACGCCAACACTCACTTTGGTGTTTATATGCGCACCGTCAGCGATCGCCAGTTTACCAACGCTAATGGAGAGCGTCAGCCGGTAGCCACCTCCCATCAAAGGATCTACAACAATGTGTTGGTAGACAACTATCGGGGCCAGATTAGCTTACCCCTGCCTTCGGAGCACGGCTTTGACAACCGCTCGGATTACAACCTGCTGATTAATGGAACCCAGTGGACATGGGAAGGTCTGGGCTTCAATCGGTTTGTCTTGAATACAAATGATGGACGCATTAACCTAAAGCAGCTGACAGAGGCCTTCCGAACGGCGCTAGAGAGTCGCCATGCGCCAGAAAGGCAACGACCTAACTTAAATCATGGGGCTGAACAACCCTACCTGTCCCTAGACGAGTGGCGGATGATAACCGGCAATGATCAACACAGTGTTGCGCCAGCAATCCACACGGGCGATGTCGAAAATGGCGCGATCGCCAAAGGCAGTATGAATTTTGCAGCTCGCGGATTGTTTATCGAGTTCAGCAGCGATGCCCCTTTCCAACAGTTACATCCTCCGCCTGTGGCTGGGATAGAAGGCGATTTCTGGGGTCAACCTATGCCCACAAATGCTTTGCTCGCTGGACCATTTCAATACCTGCAGGGTGAAGATATTCGCTTAAATCTATGGCCAATCCCGATCAACAAAGACAATAGCCAGGGTAGCCAGACGGCGTCAGTCAGTAAAAATGCTTAACCCGCTTTCTGTCCGCTGGGGGAATTTTCTTACGTGAGATCCCCCCTGCCGTTGGGCACTCTATCAGTATGCAAGTCAGAGTGATCCACAATATGCTTCAGACCAACTCGACGATAATATGTCAACCTATTGACAATTTTCTTAATATTGCTCAAGTTACGATTGACAATGCCTTAAACAATCCCTCCGTCCTGGACTCCCTCAGTCAATACGGCTATACCCGCGATCGCATCCAATACGGCAAAACCCTCTACGAAAACGCCCTCACTGCTCAACGGTGGCAAAAAACAGTCCACAGTGAC
>JAKSDM010001825.1 GCA_022360135.1 Pseudanabaenales cyanobacterium
CAAGGTCGCTTTGGGAACCGCTACGGTGAAAACCCGGGATCAGCTTTTAGCAGAAAATTTTCGGGCGTGGCTGGTTTCGAGGGCCTTTACGCCCGCTCAAGCTAGCTATTTAGCAACGCTGAAAAACCGGGCGATCGCAAAGGGCAAGCTAGAAATGCAGGACCTATTTGCGCCGCCGCTTTCTCTTTTGGATGCCGCGACGACTGGCATTGAGCTGTTTGGCGAGCAGGGATTGCAGGATATTTTTGATGAGTTTAATCGGGCTGTTTTTCCCGACCAAGCTGCTGGTTAAGGCTGCCATATGAGTGTTTTCAGAGCGAGGCTCCCCTAATATGGATCGAGCGCGTTGCTTAAATTAGCCCATTCCAGCCAGGACAGTCGCCTTATCAGCATGGATCAAGACATTCGCCGAAAGCTCGACCGCATTACTGACACCCTTTGGGCCGGTGGGGTGACTAACCCGGTTACGTACATTGAGCAGATTTCTTACCTGATTTATCTGAAGCTGCTGGATGAGGAAGAAATCAACCGGGAGTTACAGGCTCGTTTAGGGGGTGAAGCGAGGCTCTTGTTTGATAAGCAGGCGGAGCGCTACCGTTGGTCTAAGTGGCGGTTTAAAAGTGGCCCAGACCTGCGAAATTTTCTGCGGGATGAGGTATTTCCCTACATGGCTTCGCTGGTGAAGGATGCGCCCAGGGTGGCGGAGTACTTTCGGGACGCCGTGCTGGAAATTGTGGACCCCAACGTGCTGAAGCAGGTGGTCGATGAGCTGGATCAGCTAGAGTTCCGCAAGTTAGGGCCGGATGTTAAAGGGGATATTTTTGAGTATCTATTGACCCATCTGGGGCAGTCCGCCCTGAACGGTCAGTTTCGCACACCGCGCCAGATTCGCGCCTTTATGGTGGAAATGGTGGACCCAGATTTGGGCGATTCCATCTGCGATTTAGCCTGTGGCACGGCGGGGTTTTTGATCGATGCAGTGGATTATCTGCTGGCGAAGTACAGCGAACACCCCGTGGAGTTGCCCATCTACGGAGAGGATTGGCTGGAGAAGCGGGGGCAAACCCTGGCGGAAGTCAAGCAGTCAATTCCCAAACTTCAGACCTACCGCTTGGGTATGGGGGATAAACTGCCCAGTTGGGAATTGCTGGAGCAGTCCATCTATGGGTACGACGTATCGCGCCAGATGATGCGGATCTCGATGATGAACCTGGTGCTGCACAACATTCCTGGGGCCAAGCTTAAGCGGGCGAATGTGCTGTCGGATCAGGGCGGGTTGACGGAGGATGACCTCAGACGGCGTTACAAAGTGATGCTGGCGAATCCGCCCTTCGCCGGGCAACTGCCGAAGGATTCGATTCGCAGCGATTTGCCCACCAACTCCAAAAAGAGCGAGCTGCTGTTCTTAGGGGCGATGATGCACGCTTTAGCGCCCGGGGGGCGGTGCGCCATTGTGGTCCCTGAGGGGGTGTTATTTGGCTCCACCAAGGCCCACACAGACCTCAGGCAAAAGCTGGTGACGGCGTTTAAGCTGCTGGCGGGTGGTGTCGCTGCCTGCCGGGGTGTTTAAGCCCTACACAGGCGTGAAGACGGCGGTGCTGGTGTTTCGAAAGCCGCAGGGAGATCCCCCCAACCCCCCTTCAAAAGGAGATCAAAGTCGGCCAACGGATAAGGTTTGGTTTTACGAAGTCAAGAACGACGGCTATAACCCTGACAAGATTGTCGGCGGCGGTAGGCCAGAGACACCGGAGCAGAATGATATTCCTGATTTGCTGGATCAGTGGCGCACTTACAAAACCTCAGGCTTCAAGTCACCGCCGGGGATTGAGGGGGGAACTCTGCTGGAGCCAGGCAGCGAGGAACCCCGCTGCTGGTGGGCGTCTCTCGACACCCTGATTGCGAATGACTTCAACCTGGCGGCGGGACGCTACAAACCCCAAATTGCCGAACCCATTCCCGATGAAGACCCAGCCGAATTAATTCAGGAGGTTTTGGCGATTGAGGCGGATATTACGGCAGGCTTAAAGAAGCTGCTAGTAGAAGTCAAGTCGGTCGAGTGAGGGAGGGTTGAGATGCCGTCGCCATTTCCAGGGATGAATCCTTATCTAGAAAACCCCGAACTATGGCCAGAGGTTCACAGTCGGCTGATTGTGGCCATTGCCGATGCCTTGAATCCTCAGCTAATACCGAAATATCGAGCGGCGATTGATCGACGGGTGTACGACCTGAATGCCGATGAGGCATTGCTGATCGGCATTCCCGATGTAACGGTAGAGCGGCGATCGGCGGTTGAAACCCAGGCCAAAAATAACGTAGCGGTGATGACGCCGCCTGCTAGTCCGGTGAAGGTGAGGGTACCGATGCCGATAGAAATCCGCGAGAGCTATTTGCAAATTAAGGAAGTTGCCACGGGGGAGGTGGTGACGGTGATAGAGGCGCTATCGCCGACCAATAAGCGACCGGGAAAAGGGCGCAATAGCTACGAAGAAAAACGGCGAGAAGTCTTGAGCAGTCACACCCATTTGATCGAAATTGACCTGCTCCGTAATGGTGAACCCATGGCGATCGCGGCGGGCAATATCAAAAGCCGCTATCGGATTTTGGTGAGTCGCGGCGACCAGCGTCCTCAAGCCGATCTGTATGTGTTTAACTTACCCGATGAGATGCCCCCTTTTCCTTTACCTTTGAAGATTGGAGATGAGGAGCCGGTCATTGATCTGAAACTTTTGTTGGATCAGGTTTATGACCGGGCGGGGTATGAGGTGGTGATTGACTATGCCCAGACTCCAATTCCACCTTTAGCAGAAACAGATAGAGTTTGGGTCGAGGAATGGTTGAAAGGGAAGGGCGTTAGGTAAGGTCAGCAGAAAGGAGACATGATGAAAACTATAGAAATGACTATTACGATTGAATTGCCTGATGAGATTGCTCACCAACTAGAACAGCCACACAATAATGCCTCACGCCGTATTCTAGAACTCATTGTGGCTGACGCCTATCGCCAAGGACGGGTGGGAGCGGCTGACGTTCGCAAGTTGCTCAACTTTGCCTCTCGCTGGGAAACTTATGATTTTCTGAAGCGGGAAAAAGCCTATTTGCCTTATACAGAAGAAGATTTAGAGCAAGATGTCCAAACTATTCAGACAGTTGCTTCAAAGACACACCCACCCAAGAGTTATCGAGCCAAGAACATTTGTGCGAAATACTCGATTTAGAAGGATGTTGTCTTGAAGAAAAATGTTGAGTTGACGCTATCAATTTAATCAAGTTCTAGAAAATAAAGCAACAACTGGTTGTACGTTGGAATGTGCTCTTCCACATAATCCAGAGATCATGTTTTGAAAAACATTGGGCATTGCCTACCTACGAAAAACAAGAGATTTATATTAAATGAATTGGGAAAAAGTTCACCTATCTGTAGCTGCGGAAATCAACCCTCGAAGTCGAGAATGGTCAAACTTATCTGACGAGGATCTGGTTAGTTTTATTCCTATGCCTGCCATTTCAGAGTTTTCTGCCTCCATAATTGAAACTAAGAATCGTGCTTTAGGTGAAGTTAAACGAGGTTACACTCCATTTCAAAATGGTGATGTTTTATTCGCCAAAATTACACCATGTATGGAAAATGGGAAAGCAGCCTTAGCCAAAGATTTAGCCAATGGATTTGGTTTTGGTTCGACAGAATTTCATGTTCTAAGACCAAGAGAGTCTGTTTTGTCTCATTATCTCTATTACTTTATACGTCAACCATCATTTAGAACTCATGCAAAGCAGAGGATGAGTGGTGCTGTTGGTCAGCAGAGGGTGCCTGTAGATTTTATGAAGAACTACACTATCCCTCTTCCTCCGATTTCTGAGCAGCGGCGGATTGTGGAGATTTTGGATCAGGCGGATGCGTTGCGGAAGAAGCGGGCTGAGGCGGATAAGATTGCGGAGCGTATCCTCCCCGCCCTCTTTATCAAAATGTTCGGCGATTCAGCTACCAATAGACTTCTCCAAAATCTTGAAAGCCTATCATAGAGGGATTTTCAGGGATTTACCAATCCCGATGCATAAATCAGTATCAACGAAAAATCAGGCACTCCAGACCATACCAGTTAGTAAACTCTGAAAAGATGAGATAC
>JAKSDM010000802.1 GCA_022360135.1 Pseudanabaenales cyanobacterium
ATCATTTGCCCAGGGTTTGAGATCAGCTCGTAAATCTGGAAAGCGAGACTTAAAGATGCGGACAACAGTGGCAATTTTGCTGGCAAATTCAAAATTGATAGCTTGTTCGGCTGCATTCACGTGATACCATACCTAGCGTCCATTTATAAAGAATAAGATAGCTTCTAATTCTGAGTAGTCAAATGAATAATCCCATCAAGAGTAAACGTCGGAGCCCAGCAAAAGAATAATTGCTGGGCATCCTTGATTGAGTGTATTACAATTTGGAGCTTGGGAATGGGGAAGGGATGGAGAATGGGGAATGTCTCTTGCGAGTGTTAACTAGCCATTGCTGATCGCTTGCAGAACCCCCATCTTAACTGAACCGGGAATGTGATGCTTACTAAACTTGATCGGGGTACTCCGCCCGGCATACACCTAACACATGCTGAGCCATTTCATCTAGGGTGTCGATTCGATGGAATCCCTCAAGGCTAAGGCTATTCGTAGAAGCCGAGCCTGACGCAGCCGCAACGGCGCTATCCGGCTGGATGGGGATTGAATAAGAATAAGCTTCCTGGTCATAGCTGCTGATAACAGTCATGGCCAATTGATTGGCCTCTATGCCGCCATAGAAACAATCAAATGAGGAATAAGGCATATAGAGTGCGCCCACTATCATTGCATTTCGTGTCTCAAAGACAACATAGGTAGAGCCAATCTGTCCAGCTTCAGAAGATTGGCCATAGAGATACCTCCCGTCTGTAGGAAAACCATCTGCAGGAAAATTGATTGGGGAGGGTTGAGAAATTTGTGCGGTGAACTCAGAGATAGTAGAAATGACGTGGGACTTTTTCAGACTAGCGGCTTGAGCCGCAGAACTATGAACGAGCGTAATCAGGTTGGCAATTACAGTGAGAACCCACATTAATCGGGTTAATGACTGATTGCTTTTTAAGCGGCTGGTTACCAGGAGGAGCATAGAAAACGCCCGGAATAACAAATTGCTATGTTCAATGGAAGTCGGCACAGAGGTCCTCCCTAGAAATTTATTAAATTTTATAGACAAAATTACAGGCTCATTGGCGTTCGATTTGATACATTCAAATCTAGTGTATGCGATTTTAACTTCGAGCTATTTTGGGTAATCCCTTAATATCTTGTTTCAATTCCCGCTCTATGCAGCCTGATTGGAGCTGGCAAAGGTGTGACAATTAATTTCGCAAAGGTAGAAAATTTTTCCGAAAAGATTTTCCGAAGGGACTATGTTTATACCTTAAAGTTTAAATCCGCTCAGAGGTATAGGATTAGAGACAGATTAAGGAGTGGCATATAGGCGAGACAACGCCGATCTATTTGAACACTGCCAAAACCGCTATGGTCAGCAATCAGCTATCATTCTTTAGAACGAGATAGGCTATAGGGTGAGGTTTGTGTACAAGACCTCAAGTTTTAGCAAGATTCAGGGAGACTGCATGGAGGCATTGTCCCAAAAGATTAATCAGTCTGAAGTACCCTTAAAACTCCTACTGTTTATTGACAAACGGCCCAACTCCGGTGAACAAATTCGCCAAATTCGGCATCATCTAAAGCGTCTTCAGGGCACTTATCCCTTTCGACTAGATGTCGTGGATGTTGGAGAGCAACCCTATTTGGCTGAACATTTTAAGCTGGTCGCCACGCCTGCTCTGATCAAAATTTCTCCTCCTCCTCAGCAAACTTTGGCGGGTAGTGATATTGTTTCTCAACTCGAACGTTGGTGGCCCCGATGGCAGCAAGAAGTTGACGCGGAATTGGCGTTGCCCCCTTCCCCCCTAACGAACCATACTTCCCCAAGCGTTCTTGATTCTATTACTCACTCAGCTAAACTGATCCAACTCTCTGACGAAATTTTTCGGCTGAACCAGCTTAAGGAAGAATTTGAGGCCCAATTGCGATTCAAGGACCGGATCATTGCGATGATGGCCCACGACCTCCGTAACCCTCTGACGGCTGCTTCGATTGCGATCGATACGCTGGAGCTAGGATACGCTCGCAAGGGCTTCAAGAATGCCCAATTAACCCCCGAACTTACAGGTCAACTGCTGAACCACGCTAAAACTCAGATCCGCACCATTGATCGCATGATTACCGATATTTTGCAGGCTGCTCATGGGGCTAGCGCAGAGCTTCAGATTCAACCTCAAGCCCAGGATCTGAACCTTCTCTGCTTGGAAGCCTTGGAATCTATGAAAAGTAAGTTTCAGGCCAAGGCTCATAAAGTGACTACCGACATTCCTGAAGATCTACCACGAGTTTATGCCGATCCGGAACAGGTTCGCCGGGTGATTGTCAACCTGCTCGACAATGCCGCCAAATATACTGCCGAAGGTGGAAAAATTGACATTTCCGCCCTCCATCGCACCACCCAGAAAGTGCAGGTGAGCATCCATGATACGGGACCTGGCATTCCCAAAGAAAATCGAGAGCGGATCTTTGAAGAAAGTTTTCGGCTACAGCGAGACCAAGAAAAAGATGGCTATGGCCTTGGTTTAGCCCTTTGCCAGCGTATTATTCGGGCTCATTATGGTCAGATTTGGGTGGATTCAGTATGTGGTGAAGGCAGCTACTTCAATTTCACCCTGCCGGTTTATCAGGGATAGGGGATGAGGACTTTTACTTCTCGACGCCCAATTCCTAACGCCCTCACTCAGCTGGGGGCAAATTTGCCGGTTCCTCGCCTGAGAGTAATTTTGCTTTCATGGCGGCTAGTTCGATGTCAATGTCTTGGCCTGCTTCGAGAGCGGTGAACTGTCCCTCCAAGCTGCTGCTAGCGTTCAGTTCGGCGATCGCCTCAGATTGGACTTCCAGCTCCGACACTTTCTCTTCCATGCGTTCGAAGGCGGCGAGCGCGCCGCTCGTCCCCACCTGTCCAATCATTTCGTTGATTTTCCGAGAGGCTTCTGCTGAGCGGGCTCGGGCGATATACATATCCTTCTTGGTGCGGGCCTCGGCAATTTTGCCTTCTAAGGTCCGCATATTTTTTTTCAACTGGGCCACCACCTGGTTCTGCTGCTCAAGTTGGGCTTTCAAGGTATGAGCGGTCTCTAAATAAGACTTGCGCCGAGTTAGGGCTTCACGGGCCAGGTTTTCCTGTCCTTTCTGCAGGCCTAACTGGGCTCGACCATACCATTCATCCGCCATAGACTGGGCCTGGGATTGTTGACGCTCCGTCCGCTTTTGAGTCGCGATCGCTTGAGCGACAGACTGTCGCAATTGAATCAAATCTTCTTGCATCTCCGTTACAGTCTGCTCCAGAATCTTCTCTGGATCCTCAGCGCCCCTGACCAGGCTATTGAGGTTGGCTCGAATCACTCGCCCAATCCGATCCAGCAATCCCATATTGGCTCTCTCCAAGACTGAAATACCTCTATGGTTAGAAGGATAGCAGGGGTGCCTTAGGCTTGACAGTAGATGAAATCAGTCGGCATATACCTGAGCCGGAATTCCTCGCTCTAGAAGCTCCTGAACTCGGGCTTGGGCGGCTGTTTCATCTTCGAAGGCCCCGGCCTGAATTTGTGATTCGCGGACAAAGGCGTCCGCCACAACGCCACGAACTTTATCTAAGGATGGATCGCCGGTGTAGGGAGTAACCACACGATACCGAGGGATTGCAGTGGGGGTTGAACCAGAGCTAGCGGTCGCGGCGGCAGCGGGTGGGGCGACTGGCGCAGTTACCACCGGGGCGGGAGCGGTCACAATTGAAGGTAGAGCGGTTGAAGTAGGAGGCGACACCGCAACCGATGGAGCCGGTGAATGGGAAGCCGGGTTGGCAGACGCCGCCACAGGGGGAGTCGCTGATGGAGCCGGTCTAGGCGCAGTGGAGGTGGCTGAGGTAGTCGGTCTGGGGCTGACGGCGGTCGGCGGCGCGGCTGAATAGGATTGCGGTGCTGGGGTGACTGAAGGTTGGGAAGAAGGCGCTAGGTTGGCTGAATTTGGGTTCGTTGGGGCGGTATTAGGCTGTGTCTGGCTAGGGGGCGCAGGAGGCGTTCCGGGTATAGCTGAGGCGTTAGTCGAGGTCGAGATCGGTGGCTGCGGCCCCAACCGCTCGGTGTTGCTTGGGAGCGTGCTGAGGGTGTCAAGAGTTAGGTCAATAAATTCCTGATTGGATAGATCGGGTCCCAAAGGCCGAAAAGTTCCCCCTCCATATAGCCCAGCTGCTGAGTTGGCTGATTCAACAGCTGGCATAGGGGGGTGAGTGTGCGGACGAAACCGGCGGAACAAATGATTAACTGCAGCCGGATTGGTGACGACATATCCTAGCCCTGCACTCGTAACCAGCAGCAGTAGAAAGGAGCCTACACTCACAGGCGTAGCCAGTTTACTGGGCCAAATGAATCGGGGTTGAGGCGTCTGAGCGGCAGTTTCAGACTCTGGCATCCGCTGATCCGCTAGACTCTTAATCAATTCTTCAGAGGATTCTAGATAATCATCAGGAATGACCTCATCACTGGCGTGAGTTGCTAAAGCACAAGCGGCGTCCGCATTATGATCAGCGGGTTTAGCAGCTACTGCTAACTGACCAGCAGGTTCGGCTGCTTGATTGGGGATGGTGGGGATTGCAGCGGCTGAGGCTGCCGATCCA
>JAKSDM010001562.1 GCA_022360135.1 Pseudanabaenales cyanobacterium
GAAAGGTGTGGATTCAGGGTCGTCGGCGCCTGCCAATAGAGCAGTCTGAGGGATTTGTCAGTCGATACTGCACCGACTGGGGTAGTCGATCCTTGGCTTCCCTCGTCTCCATTCGGGGCGTTGCTTTGAGTCCCACAGGCCGCCAGCAAAGCGACGCTCGAGAGCGACGCTACAAACCAGACCAAAGGGTGTCTCCACACTCGACGCTCTAGAAGTCTAATCCATCTCATACCCATATTCCTTACACCACTAACTAACGACAATCAATAAATATATTGCCGATATATTGCGTTTATCCCTTGCATCAATCGTATCGAGTTCTTGATTCTTAACGTCTTGGCATTACGGGCAGGTGTCCCATCTAAATTTCAGAATAGCAATAGCTTCGATGCGATCGCCAACTGCCGTCACCATCGTCATATGCAGATAGAGCAATTCTACAGGCAATGCTCCTTCCTGTTAGTAAACTGATGTACCGTATGCAAAAAATAATCGTGTAAAAATAATCATGCAAAAGAATGTTAAACAAGAAAGCCAGGAGATTCTACGTCAGCAGCGTCATGGCCAGATGCTGTTGGCCTTGAGCAAAATTGTGCTCCAGATGAT
Source organism: Pseudanabaenales cyanobacterium (assembly GCA_022360135.1). Classification (GTDB taxonomy): domain Bacteria; phylum Cyanobacteriota; class Cyanobacteriia; order Phormidesmidales; family Phormidesmidaceae; genus JAKSDM01. The sequence goes on from JAKSDM010001562.1 coordinate 607, forward strand.
ACCCCTCGGTTTTGGGCGCATTGTGGTATTCATTCTCACTCTTCCATTGCGCCAGTCAAGAAGGGCGCCACTCTTTTTGGGTAAAGTTTTTTACAGTATGACAGATGTTTCGGGACATTGTTTTAGGTTGAAGAGATTCAGGAGAGTGACACTAAGTACCTGGGCAGAAATATTTACAGACTGGGTGAGCGTATTCGAGTGGTTTCAGCGGCTTTTCTCTGTAATTAATTTTGCTTACCTACTTATCCATTTTTCGATAGATAGATTGGGATAAGTCACCTCCTATTGTCTGCAGCATCTCCCCTCATCGACATGTCTATTCTGGAAGAAGACTTCTTTAAGCTAGCTAATGAACAGTATGCCGAGTTAGTGAACAGCTTTAGCGCAGAGGATGCGCAGGGTTGGGAGCATGGTGAGGTGGAGGCGCACATAACCGAGTTCGGGACAGAACTGATGAGGTGGTTATTCCAAGGTCATCTTGACCTACGTTACGCCCAAGAGGAGTATCAAAAAGATGTCGTGGGTTCGGATGGAGAAGTCCGCCCCATCGTCGAAAGAAAACGCAACGTCTACTAGTAAACTCTGTTTGGCGAGGTGGTAGTGACACGAGTGGGTTACAGCACGCAAAAACCAGAGGTGAGCGCACTATACTCGCAAGACGGCAAGTTAAACTTAGCCACTGATCTAAGTATTCAGACGGACTGCGTCGGTGGGTGGCGGAAGAAACGTCAAAGGTCTCCTTTGCGGAGGTCAGTGAGACTATCGCCAAGACGACGGGTGGGGAAATTGGCAAACGTCAATGTGAAGAGGTCAATGTGAAAGTTGCTCAAGACTTTGACGCGTTTTACGCCCAACGCGCCCAGAAAGGCTCCGAATCAACCACCGACTTGCTGGTGCTGACTACGGATGGTAAAGGAATTGTGATGCATAGCAAAGACCTCAGAGAGGCAACCGCTAAGACCACCGAAAAAGCGGGTCAATCAAGACGAACTTGATTGAGTCCAGGGCAAAAACGGCAACGCAAACGGATGGCGACAGTAGCTTCAGTTATTTAGAGCACGGCTATCCCATTGCCACAGGGGTGATTGAGGGAACCTGCCGCCATTTGGTCAACGACCGCATGGATATTACCGGCGCTTGTTGGCGGTTGGACCGGGCGGAGGCGGTGCTGCGAATTCGAGCGCTCAGGTCCAATAGGGACCCATCCAAGGCGCCCCTTCTTGTTGATAGTCACTCGCCTAGAGAGCCGGTCCAGAATTCGCAATTGACATATCAGGCATAATGACCATTGGGGCAGTGAACTGCTACCCCATAATTGAACTGACTTTCAGGAAGAGTCGTTATGCGTCCTACCAATTGGTGTCCCCCTATCGAGCTATCGTCAGCAGAAGAAAAGGTCGTCAAGCGCATAAAGCGGGCCAAACTGTTCACATTTCTGCGCCATAATCGACATCAGTTATTTGACGATGCCTTCCAGGAAGAACTCGCTCGACTCTTCAAAGACAATAGTGTCGGCCAAGCCCCGATTTATCCAGCTCAACTGGCCTTAGCCACAATACTGCAAGCTTATACAAATGTGTCCGATGATGAAGTGATTGAAGTGCTCTTGATGGATCGCCGTTGGCAATTGGTCTTAGACTGTCTTGATTGTGAGCAGGCTCCGTTTGGGAAAGGAACCTTTGTCCGCTTTCGAGCCATACTAATTGCCAAAGACTTTGACCGACGCTTGATAGAGCGAACGGTGGAAATGGCTCAGCAAAAAGGCGGCTTTGGCGCCAAGCACTTAAGAGCGGCCTTAGATTCCAGTCCTTTGTGGGGCGCGGCCCGAGTGGAAGATACTTACAATTTACTAGGGCATGCTTTGCGTAAAGCGATAGATATCATTGCCCATGACCAAGGGCGAGACCTCAAGGAGGTGGCGACGGAAGCGGGGGCTCCCTGGGTAGCGGATTCCAGCCTGAAAGCAGCATTAGACTTGGATTGGGATGACCCGGCGGCGAAAACTGAAGCCTTGAGCACGATTCTACAGGCTCTGAATCAGGTGGAGGAACTCCTGCAGCAGTCGCCTGAGGCGACTCCCCAGGCAGTGCAAACAGCCAATGAGAACATGGCTGTAGCGCGGCAAATTCAACAACAAGATGTAGAGGTGGAAGCTAATGGCTCCCCAAAGCTTCGGAAGGGGACCGCTAAAGACCGTCACATCACCATTGAGGACGCTCAGATCGGCATGGCCGCAAAAGTCGAAAGCAGCGCTTTGATGGCTACAAGCGTCATGTGCTTAGAGATTTGGACGGGGGGTTGGTCCGGGCTGTGGGACTGACGCCAGCCAATCTACCAGAGGCCAGGGTTACCGATGACATTGTCGCCGACCTCAAAGACCAGTCGGTGACCTTGCAAGAACTCCATATCGACCGGGCCTATTTGGCCAGTAATCTGGTCAAACATCGCTCTGAGGAGTTGAATATTTTCTGTAAAGCTTGGCCCGTCCGCAATGGAGACCGCTTCACTAAACACGCCTTTACGCTGGACTGGCTGGCTCAGCAGATTCATTGTCCCAATGGCGTGCGTCTCCCCTTTGAACCTGGCAAGGTGGTGCGCTTTCCGGCGGAAACCTGCGCCGACTGTCCCTTACAACAACAATGCACCACCAGTAAAAAGGGACGCAGTGTCTCGATTCATCCCGATGAGAAGCTCTTGGCTGAACTCCGCCAGCGTCAAGCGACGCCAGCCGGTCGGGCGCAACTGCGACAACGGGTCCAGGTAGAACATTCTTTAGCCCAAGTGAGTCAATGGCAAGGAGATAAAGCGCGTTACCGCTCTCAACGCAAAAACCTCTTTGACTTACGTCGTGTCGCGGTTGTCCATAACCTTCATGTCATTGCTCGAATGCCAGAACCTCCCCCAAGGGTGCTAGCAGCATGAATCACCAAAATATGCCTTTACATTGCCTATGTTTTGTCAAGTATTAATTCTGGACCGGCTCTCTAGCAATCGGCGAACGGAAATCTACCCTACTGGAAATGCAACGGCTCGTTCGCTCATTTCTGAGCAACGTCTGGAATAAATTAAGTTTGCACCGGAAGCACATAAATCGTTTCTGGGATCTTCATCAGCGCCAGGACTTGACGTTGCAGGTCATTGAGGGGTGTCATTTCAGCGGCGCC
>JAKSDM010000394.1 GCA_022360135.1 Pseudanabaenales cyanobacterium
CTTTTTGCTCCAGATATAATCAAGGGTTTGCTCATAGCTCCAATGAGGATTTTTGTAAAAGCAATAGGCAACACCTACCGAACCACTGCGTCCAATTCCAGCCCGACAGTGAATTAGAATCCTTTGCTTCTGGCGCTGAAGCTGTTCATCAATCCAACCTACAGCCTCCAGCAAGATTTCATCAGCAATGGGATGCTGGGCGCCGTCTAGCGCGCCCAGCTTTTTATAGACAATGTCTGAGTCAAGGGAATAGGTTAACGTTAATTCTGTCGCCAGGTTTAAGACGGCGTCAATACCGAGGCGTTCTGCTTGAGAGGCGGCGATAAAATTGCCCACGTAGACGTTTGGCCACACTTCAACATAATTGGCGCCATGAGTCCAGAGCGCTTCAGGGGATGGCGGTTCGACTTGTAGCCGCCCATTTTCCTGAAAGTTTCCGGCCCATTGCCACCTGGGGTCATTTTGATTGAGGCCGACTCGATAGGTAAATTGGTACGAGCCTTCACTGGTCGGTCGAAAACCACCTTCAAAAAGGTAATGACCATGGATGTTTCGGCCTTGATAAGCTAGATCAATCCCATGCCAAAGTCCCTCACTGTTGAATTTGTTCAGCGTGTTGGTCCAAAGCTGCACCTTGAGGGTGTGGGCGGGGTAAGGGCTAGAGACCGTGACTGAGGCGCCAAAAAACTCCAGCATGAAGAGCGATCGCCACACTTGAATCGATGGCTGAACATCCACAAATTGGGCTATGGAGTTGACATCCCTTTGAGATGGCTGCCAGAAACTAGACAGGGGTATAAACTCTGAACTCTCCCAATATTATAGAAGTAGTTCATGAGCAACAAACGGAAACAATATAATCCTCCTAACCTGTCTTTACCGCCGTTTTAGATCAGGATGCGTCTGCTTTCAACTCATCAATCGCCGGGGGATAAAATGACTCTGATGCAGGCATGGAAGGAGGTAGATGCGATCGTCAGCTGGCTCAACTCCCTTATAATCAAGCGAAGATCGCATTTTTACAACATCACCGAAGATAGCGCCCCGTTGACTGAGGTCAGTCTTGTCTTGCTCTAAAAGACCTAGGTTGGCTGTAAAGGTGGCTGATTCCACGATTGCCCCGTCTAGTCTGGCCTCCGTCAGGTTAGCCCCGCCTAGTTTGGCTCTAGATAGGTTGGCCCTGGTGAGGTTGGCCCCTTCGAGGTCGGCTCCTTCGAGGTCGACCCCTTCCAGGTCAGCCCCTTTGAGGTTGGCCCAGTAGAGGTTGGCTCCGATGAGTTTGGCCCCAGTGAGGCTGGCCCTTTCGAGGTCAACCACGGTGAGGTTGGCCCCGGTGAGGTTAGCAAAGCGGAGTCTGGTCTCTTTGAGGTTGGCCCTATCGAGTCTGGTCGCTTTGAGGTTGGCCCTAGTGAGGTTGGCCCCGTAGTAGTTTGTACTGACGAGGTTGGCTCCGATGAGGTTAGCCTCACTGAGATTGGCGTTGGTGAGTCTGGCCTCTTCGAGGTTGGCCCCAGTGAGGTTGGCGCTGGTGAGTTCGGCCTGATTGAGTCTGGCCCCGATGAGTCTGGCGTTGGTGAGGTCAGCCCCGTAGAGGTTGGCCTCGGTGAGGTCGGCGTTAGTGAGGTTAGCCCCGACGAGTCTGGCCCCAACCAGTCTAACCCCGACGAGTCTGACCTCGGTGAGGTCAGCAAATTGTAGATTGAGTCTTTTGGCCCGTACCTCCGCCTTAACAAAAAGGGCGTCCTGAATCTGCAGTTCAGAGATCTTAGTTAGCTCATCTGAGTCGATTAGCCGTTTGAGCCCTTCCAGTGCATCCTCAGGGCCTTCTAGCTCGATCTCAATGCTTTCTGGATTGATACTTGAAATCCGCCCATAAGAGTTATTCGCCAACCATTGAATTTCAAGCAGAAGCGCTTTAACTTTTTCTCGATTCTGATCCTTGAAATTTCCTTTCAGCCTGACTCTCAATCGTCGTGGAGAGGAACTGTCACCCCTGAAAACGCCTAGACTGGCATGAACGCCGAAAGGCTTAATTCCCATTTGCTCTAAAACATCGAACAAGGGACTAAAGTCCTCTCCTTTAGA
>JAKSDM010001187.1 GCA_022360135.1 Pseudanabaenales cyanobacterium
CTTTAACAGCTTTCTTCATCTAATCCTTTTAAAACCTCAGCAAAACTCTACAAACTTCGACTTTAGCTTTACCAGGCCATAAAGAGCGGGGTTAACCTTGGACTTTGCATGGGTACCCTGCATAAAATAAACATCGTGATATATGACCCCAATGCTCAACCGCAATTTTTACTATGGATGCAGATGCAGCCCTGGAATTTGTCGATCGCTTAGTCTACGCCAAAACTGAAAAACATTTGAATGATCTGTAACGTCAGGTCTTTCTTGGCTCCTGGCAGGGGAAAACCTATGAGGAAATTTATCCCTTCAAGGCAGAGTATATTGAAAAGTCTGTCGGTTATCGACTTTGGCACAAGCTTTCTGGTGTATTGGGTGAAAAGATCACCAAAAAACGGTTAAAAGGATCGGTAGAACGAGCGATTAAACAACAAAGGCAGATTGCTATTATCTATCGAGAACAAACACCGGATGCTCAGCTAGCAGAAGCTTTTGGGCAAGCCGTTCGAACGATGGGACATCCCTTTCTGGCCAATTTAGATACGGTGTCAAGCTCTGGGAGCCGTTGGGCTAGCCAGCTTGAGGCCAGACTCACTGGCTGTCATTATTTCATCTTGTTACTGTCTGCTCAAATGGCCATGAGTGAGATGGCAATTGAGATTTTGCAACGGATTTGGGACCACCATGTAAATCACTATAATCGTAAACCCTGGCTGTTAGTCCTTCACCTGCGTACAGATCCCCCTTTTACCTTAAATCATGATCTTCGCAATTACCTTGCCCAGGCGCAGCAGTATAGCTGGTCAAAACCAGAGGATGAAGGCGCGCTTATCCAGGATCTGTTGCAAATCATTCAGACGGACAGTCTTCCTCAAAAGCTATCTGGCTCGATCAATGATATAGAAAGTCATCTTGCCAGAACTGAGTTACAAATCCCGATTTCAGAACCATCTCGTCTGCCTCTGGCGACACCGCCGCCATCTCCTGTCGCCGACCCAGAACTGCCAAGGGGGCAAGTGCGTCTTGCCTCTGCCTTTTACATTGAACGTCATCCTCAGGACACGATGTGTTACGAGGAAATTTTTAAGCCTGGAGCGCTGATTCGGATTAAGGCTCCGCGCCAGATGGGAAAAACCTCTCTGATGGCGCGAATCCTTTACAAAGCTAGAGAAAAGGGGTATCAAACCATTCCGCTCAGTTTTCAACATGCCGACCAAGAAATTTTTGGCAGTCTTGAGCAATTGCTGCGCTGGCTTTGTGTTCGAGTCGCCCGGAAGTTGAACCTTCCCCCTCGCTTAGAGGATTTTTGGACTGATGCCTATGGTAGTAAAGATAACTGTACGGCCTACTTTGAGGATTATCTTTTACCAGAAATCGCCACACCCTTAGTGTTGGGGATGGATGAGGTTGATCGGATCTTTCAATACTCCACTATTGTGGATGACTTTTTTGGGCTGTTGCGAGCTTGGTATGAAGAAGCAGGGTATGGCTTCGATGGCAGCAGTCTGTGGGAAAAACTACGGTTGGTCATTGTCCACTCTACGGAAGGATACATTCCTCTGGACATTAACCAGTCACCCTTTAATGTGGGGTTGCCCATCGAACTTCA
>JAKSDM010000344.1 GCA_022360135.1 Pseudanabaenales cyanobacterium
GTGGAAGATATGGCCGGTAATGTATTTGAGTATACGTCTACGCTACAGCCACAGGGCGATCGCACCGTTACCGTGATGAAAGGCTGTTCCTGGGATGACCTGCCAGGATTTTGTCGAGCCGCCTATCGCCATACCCGTCCTGTGAAATCTCGTCATATTTTATTTGGATTTCGGTTAGTGCTGGAATAAGCTTTCGCATTACCATTCTGGTAAACGTAATAAGGAAATCTGATACAAATGGAATCATTTGCCGAAAGCTAAGCAGGACAAGGGATTTAATCTCATATCCAGGCATTTCTCAGCTGACTCTCAGGTTAAGAGGAGATAAATAGCTCTCGGGTCGTAAGATAAACTTTGGTCATCGACATCAATCCACGGTTTCATAAAGTTAACTTAGGAGAGGAAATAAATATGAAAGTCAAGTACTTGGCTGCCGTTGCAATTGCTTCGGCTTTAACGGTTGGGGTGGTAACGACTGGTTGCGGACCTAAAGCGCCCACCGGTGGCGCAGGCACAACGCAACCCTGTGCCGGTAATCCCTGTGCCGGTAATCCCTGTGCGCCCTGTGCCGGTAATCCCTGTGCGGGTAATCCCTGTGCGGGTAATCCCTGTGCGCCCTGTGCGGGTAATTAGGCTGAGCAATTTTAGTCACTTGCTGTTTGAACTGTGATTTCGCAATTGCATGTCTGTGAAAGGGACATCTACATCTTTAATACTGGCAGGCATGTTTTTTCTAAGGGATTTCTTTCCTAACAGCTATCGAACTAAGCATGGACAAGTTGTCGCTCAAAAGTCTATGACTCAGGATTCAGAAGGGATTCTGGATGCTGAGAGTTGACCCTTATAAGGCGCATTGATCCCCCTAAATTCCTCCTACCCTTTAAGCAGGCTTAGCCTACAAAAAGGGGAACTTTGAATCCAATCTTCCCCTTTTGCAGTTTTGCAGGGAATTAGGGGGGATCAGAATCATGCTTAGGGAGTTTCAAAGCTTTCAATCAGATGGCTGCCCCTAGAAGGCTGATTCTGGAAGTTCTGGTGGTTCAGCCCCGAACCATTTTTGGTAAATCTTGGCGTAGGAGCCATCTGCAATTAAGGCGGCCAGAGAATCATTGATAACGGATAGATTGTCGGAATCTTTGGGTAGAGCTATGCCATAAAATTCCTCGGTGAGTAATTTCCCGACAACCTTAACCCTTGGGATGTTACCTGTGGCGATCGCAGCCAGGGTAGCGGGTACATGATTAATCACTGCATCGGCGTTGCCAATGGATAACGCTTGCAAGGCCAGCGTTACCGAGTCAAAGGTAATGATTTCAGCGCCAGCAATCTCTGCCGCCTTATCCGCTCCAGCAGCGCTGACTTGGACAGCAATTTTCTTGCCTTCAAGATCGCTTAGTGAAGTGATATTGCTATCCTCGCTAACTGCGATCGCCAATCCTGCTTTGAAGTAAGGCCGCGAAAAATCCACCGTTTCCAGACGCTCCTGCTTAATCGTTATGGCGCTGATGGCGGCGTCTACCGCACCTGTCTGCAGAGACGGGATAATCATATCGAAGAAGGGCAAGCTCTCATACTCAATGGTTAGACCTGCTTGTTCGCCAATCGCATTCATTAAATCAATATCAAACCCCTCCAGTTCACCCCCCTCTCCCTCAAACTCAAACGGAGGGAAAGCTGGTTCGATGGCTACTTTCAGGGTATCGTCGGCAACGGCGGGCGCTTTTCCACTTGATGCTGTTTGGTAATCAGCTTCACTGGAGCAAGCGGCCAACATCAGAGAGGTCCCTAAGCCTATTACCAATTGACGTAAAAGCCTTGAACGGGTAATTCTGATCATCACGGATTTTCATGTTGAAAAAGAGACCCTAAAAATTGGGGAACAGCAGAATGTTCGTAAATAATGACTAAAATCCTTTTGAGTGCTGGTATCAGACTTGTTGAAGGATTTGAGTTGAAATGGACTAACCTGCTTGA
>JAKSDM010000842.1 GCA_022360135.1 Pseudanabaenales cyanobacterium
AAACTACGTTGAGAATACCCAAAATATTTAAGTCTTGTAACGATATCGGCCTGTCTAAATTCAAAAAATTTGATTAATGCTGCCAGAGCAAAGCACTTGCGCCGTTGAAAAATGGAATTCGAAATTAAAAATTGATACATATAAATACGTGTTTTTACGGATTTGGTAGTCAAAAATTAAATCCTTCAACTCTCAGCCAGCGGCTTCCAGCAATCCGCTTATAGCCGATCGCTATCTTGAACTTGGCAATTTGGGTTTAAGCGGTAACGGGGTATTGCTCCCTTTTCCAAGAAGTTATCTACAAGTCGAAAGTTCCTTATTCCTGCCTCATGGGGACGAATTCTTTTGCGGAACTGGGATGAAGGCCAACGGTGGCGTCGAAGTTTATCAACGGCGATCGCGCCCCCCTGACTCTCCACAGCCGCATTTTCCAGGCCCAGATGGGTCAAATTCGGCTTGCAGCCGCTATAGCTTCTTGCGCATAAAGAAAAGGGTGTGACCTTCGGGATAGTCATCCAGTTGACCAAACACGACATATCCCAATCGCTCGTAAAGCTCCTTTGCCTGGAAACTAAATGTCATAAGGCAACTTGAACGGCATCCTCTTTGTACTCCCAGCTGTTCTGCATGCTCGACTAGGGAAGAGCCTACGCCAAGGTTCCGATTTGGCTCCTCTATCCAAAGGATGTGAATGTATAACCACTGGAAACCCGTAGACCCCGTTAATCCCCCCAGCAAATTACCTGCTGAATCCCTTGCGGCAAGCTTGAGTGGACGCTCTTCAGTAAATCCTGTTTGCTGAGCATTATAGGCGTCAATACGCTTTCCCAGCATGTCAGCTTCGTCAGCCGAAAGCCCCTCATCAATAGTAAAATTCATCACTTTACAGTCTCTTTGAAGCGCCTAACGGTAACGTTGTCCGGTGGTTTGTGAGCAGCAAAAATCTGATTAATAATGAGTAAAAAATCCAATCTAATGCTGGATAACTCCCAAACGACATTATATGGAGTAAAAGTAGGGATAAGGTACGCAATTTAAGCATTAAAGTTGGCTATGGCTCCCATTACTCGCAAACCGATACTTGAGCAGGTTGATCCGCCGCGATCGCCCCGTGAAACGTTGCCCACCATGGATGATCTACCGAGCGAGTACCCTGAGGAGCCCGGTTTGCCGGATGAATTTCATGACTTGCAACCCCAATTGCTCAGTCGCACCCTGCGGTTGAGCCGCTACCCTCGTGACAATTGTTTTACCGCTTCTGACCTTAACCTCTACTACGATGTTAACCATCCGCTTTGGCATAAGCGTCCTGACTGGTTTTTGGCGGTTGATGCGCCTCGTTTGTATGAGGGCAAAGACCTGCGACGGAGTTATGTCGTTTGGCAGGAAGGTAAAAATCCTTATGTGGTGATTGAGTTTTTATCGCCGGGCACTGAAGTCGAAGATTTGGGACGCTTCTACGATGCAGCTTCTAAGTCGGCCAATGTGGAATCAGTGACTCTAACCGTTCATCCGACGGACAACGGTGCAGAACAAATCTCAACTCAACCCCCGGCCAAGTTAGAAGTGTACGAGCGATACTTGCGGATTCCTCACTATCTTGTCTATAACCGTTACAATCGGCAGCTGCGCTATTTCAAGCTAGATGGCGGACGTTATCAGGAACAATCGCTCAACCCAGAAACCCCGCTCGCCTGGTTAGTAGATTTAGAGATTGGTTTGGGTGTTTGGGAAGGAGAGTTTGAAGGTGTCCCAGGTCATTGGTTACGCTGGTGCGATCGCGCAGGTAACTGGCGCTTAACCGATACGGAGCAAGCCCAGGCTCAATTGCTGCAAGCGGCCCAAAACTTGTTGGCCATCGGAATGGAAATCGAGCAAGTCGCTCAATTACTAGGGTTATCAGAAGGGCAGGTAAAGACTCTTAAATCATCCTCTTAATTCGTAATACTTTCTTTGCATCCTTGATCCCTGGCTCTGCTTGGGATTGACAGATGGGAGACTCTGCCTCCAGACATTCAGAGACTTGTCTGGAGGCAGAATCTCCGATATAGGTTCCATAGGCAGAGCCTGGGAACCAGCAAAAGCCCCTGATCAATAGTAAAATTCATCTCTTTACAGTCTCTTTGAAGCCCCTAACGGTAACGTTGTACGGTGGTTTGTGAGCAGCAAAAATCTCATTAATAATGAGTAAAAATCTGATCTAATGCTGGATAACTTCCAAACGACATTAATATGGAGTAAAAGTAAGGAACAAGGTTGAAATCAGGGCATACATCCCCAAAGAGCTAGATAAACTGGTTCGATCGCTGGCCGCTCTTAAGGATGAAACTTTGTCAGCTGTAGTAGAGGAAAGCTTGGAGAAGTGGGTTAACGACGATGAAAACCTACGGCTCAGAGATAAGCACAATTTAGACGAAATTGATTAAGGTTGAATAGCCTGGATTAGGATAGAGGCATCTCTTTGCTGATCAACCCTCATGCCAGAAGAGTCACCACAAAAGCTAGAAGAGAAAGACGAAAAAGCTTCGTGGAATCTGAAGCTGGCTGACATCATCATCCAAACTTTTGCAGGTGGAAGCATTGGTACGTTTGCTACATTGTTGAATAGTAGTGATCTGCCAAAGCTTGCATTAGGCGGTGTGATTGGTGGCGGTGTCGCCCCGATCGTGTTTGCAGTTGCCGAACCAATTTCGAAGAAACTGAAGCAAGGGGCCGGATTTCTGGGGGAAGCAACCGCCTCTAGCACTGAGGATACGGCTCAAAAGTGGTGGACAGGTTTATCGGGCTTTGAACGAAAATATTTGCAGGCGCTACAAAGTTATTGCTATGCCTTGGAGGTAGAGGGATTTCGAGGCAATCTTCCCCCGCTGGCTTTGGCAGATGTGTATATCCCGCTGCGACTAGATACTGATCGCAGCAATGTTTACGGACAAGCAAAAATTGACACGGAAATTTGGCATTTTCTCCCTCAGGCAGAATCAGCAAAGCAATCACCACTGCAAAATCGACTGGCGGTCATCGCTTATCCGGGCTACGGCAAGACGACACTGACTCGATATCTGGCGCTCAGCTACAGCTGTCCGACGTATAAACAGAAAGGAGCCGCCAAACTGTTACCTGTACTGCTGCGCTTTCGCGATATTCATGGATTGATTCAGAGCGAGACGCAGCCAAAGCTGGAAGTGCTGATTGTCCAGATGATCAAGGGGTTGCCAACGTGCAGCGAGTTGCCAGTGACCGAGCCTTGGATGAAACAACAACTCAAAAATGGTAAGTGCCTCGTCATGCTAGATGGTTTGGATGAAGCGCCAGAGGATCAACGGGAAACCCTGAGCCGTTGGACCAATCGCCAAATGCAGGAATATAGCAGCTTTTTTATCTTCACCTCACGACCTCACGGGTATGATGCGTCCCTCTTTCAGGGAGTCCGGCAGTTAGGGATTTTGGACTTTACCAATAGTGAGAAGCGAAATTTTTTGCAAAAGTGGTATCGGGTAGAGCGGTGGCGGAACAAATGGGAGATTCTGTTCAAGGAAAGTCAGAAAAAAAACGAATCAGAGTGTCTTTCTGAGCAGCAGGCAAAGGCTCAAAGTGACGATGAGGCAAAACAAGCGGCAGCAGATTTGTATAAGCAGATTGCTGGCAATATGGCTATCAATACTCAGCTTGCAGTGAATCCCTTGTTGTTGACGATTATTGCCGCGATGCATAATGCCTTTGATGCTCTACCGGAGCGTCGGGCTCATCTGTATCGGAAGATGTTTGATCTGTTGCTAGAAGATCGCCCCAACCGCTGTGATACTCGTCTGAAGCTGAAAGAAGCCGCGCAAAATCAAGCTGTTTTGCAGGCATTGGCCCTCAGCTTGACTCAAGCGGACAAGACGCAGTTTAACCGTGAGCGAGGGACGTAGTGGATTCAGGCAAGATTAGCCGAGCAGTGTGGTGATAGCGACTACAAGCCTCAGCAATTCCTCAAAGACATTGAACAGGTTGCTGGTCTACTCGCTGGGGGAGATAGCGACCTTTACCAGTTTGCCCACAAGACGTTTCAAGAGTATTTAACCGCATCGGAAATTCGGGATCGGGGGCTACATTCACAGCTGTTGGAGCGTCTACAAAGCCCGGATTGGAAGCGGGTGGATGACTGGCGGGAGATCTTTGGCTTCTATGCTGCGCTAGAGGGGGCAGATTGGCTAGTGCAAGCCATTGCCAAAATGCCAGCAGGGGAAAAACGGCAAAAATGTCTGCTGCTGTTGCGCCAAATTGTTAAGGAGGAAAAGAGTCAAGTTAGTCAGCCTGAGTTACGCCAGCAATTGGATAAGTTGCTGGCGACAACGCAGTTTTCTGGGGTGGCGGCGGCAAAAATCTCGTTGGAACAGCGGCTTCAGCAGATGATTCGGTTAGATAACCGAACTGAAATAACCGCCAGTCCCATTACCTGGGCTGAATACCAGCGGTTTCTGGAAGCTCAAAACACTGGACAGTTTCACTCAACAGCGCAGCCTCAAACGATTCTGCCAGAGCAACTGGATTTGCCCGTCACTGATATTTCTGAGGAAGATCGGAAATGGTTCTGCGCTTGGCTGCCAACGCAGACCAGTTTACAAGTGGATGATGTGTTGTTTGATTACGATTTGCCAGAATCTCAACACTATCAAAAAACCGGGATTGTAGAGAATGGTCAGTTCTATATCGTTCGCAAGGCAATCCATCCAAAGTATGACAAGTTAGTAAACTACTTAGTGAGTGCAAGCTGGCGTGAAGCCGATCAAGAAACCTATCGGCTGATGATTACCACTGTGGGCAAAGAAGAGGGGCAATGGTTCGATCGCGCCGATCTGGAAAACTTTCCTTGCGAAGACCTGCAGACGCTGGATCAACTCTGGGTGAACTACAGCAATGGCAAATGGGGCTTTAGTGTCCAAAAGCGAATCTGGGAAGAATGCGGCAGCCCGATGGAATACAATGCGGAATGGGAAAGGTTTGGCGATCGCGTCGGGTGGCGAAAGGATGGCGGCTGGTTGAACTACGACAACCAGACCTTTGACCTCGAAAAAACTCTGAGTGGAGAATTTCCCTGTGGGTGGGTTGGGGGAGGGGGGGGAGTGTGTTTTGGTATCTTTTCTCTCGCGCAGAGACTTGTAGACTGTAGCACGAGCCAGCCCTAAGCCTTCCTAAAGTTTTGTTTCAACGCCCATTTCTACATAAAAACCTGCCTTCTAGCGATCTGATACCTGGTACCACGATATTTTTCCGATATTTTTCTATTTCAAGAAAAAAACTGTCACATCGTGTAGATCCCTGGTTTTTTGAACCAGTCGGGGATTTGTTTAGAGTGGCTCAAACTTGAGGCTGGCAACCTTGGGATCAAAACAATTCGCCAGGACAAACTGTTCCGCCACCTTACGAATTTCCGCTGTCGGAGCAGCCCATTCTTCCCACAGTGATTTTTGCCCAGGGCTAGTTTTTTTCTTCTTAAGCCGACTCCTCGCCTTGAACTGTGCTAAAAGCTTGCTACCCCAATGATTTCGCTTCTCTGGTTTAGGTTTGGGCTGGTATTTCTGGCAAAACTTGCGATAGGCGGCGACGCAAATCTCCAGCGTAGCACCTAGCGCCAGAAATGCTGGATGCCATTGAGTGATGCCGTCATTCGTCAGCCGATCATAGCTGCCATAATTGCTGTAGTCATAGAAAAAGCCCTGCTGCATATTGGCTGCTTTGGGGTTGGCGTGAATATAGCGTAAAGTATTTAACGCCCTGCGTTTATCACTGACTGGAAATCCTGTACTGTGATATCGCTTCTCCCAAAAGTGCCCCGTCCGATTCAGCATCCGGTTAAAGCACATGGCAGTATACCAGTTCAGCCAGTGCATGATGTTCGGAAGATCGTCTGGTTGGGCAGGTTCTAATAAGTAATGGACATGGTTGCTCATAATACACAGGGCAAAGAGCTTAAAGTCATATTTCTCCTGGCATTTCTTAATCGCAAAAAGCAATAACTCGCGGCATTCGTCCCGAATTAGACGAAATTCTCGATTGTTGCAGCGAACGGTAACGTGGTAACAGTATTTAGGCTGAAGATCACGGGGTTGACGAGACATCTGCACAATGAATGTATGAATCAGTGAAGTTCTTACATTGAATGAAAAGTGGATGAAGCGTATGAACCTTCGTCAAAAATACAAGCAACTGCTATAAATTGCTAAAACTGGAAGAGAACGAGCGATCAAGCAGAATGAAGAGAGAACGATTGGCCAGGGGCAAGGCTATGCAAATGATGTAGATGAACCAGCAACTTAAAGCTTTGGGAATTTAGCTTTCAAGCACCCACTAATTTCATGGAGGCGCAATGGCTGAAATTACACTTAACTCAGAAGAACTCAAGGAAGCATTGAAAAGTGCAATGGTTGAATTGTTGCAAGATAACAGAGGAGAATTCTATCAACTGTTTGCAGAAATCATTGAAGATGTCACAATGGAACGATAGGCGGTGCTCAAAGTACCCCTTTTGAGATGCTGCTGGCTAATTTAATACTTGGAAATATTGGCAAGGCGGCGGGGGGTTTTTGCTGCCCCCCAGCCCCCAACTTTGGGGGAGCATGAACTCAAAGTCCCCCAGAATTGGGGGATTTAGGGGGCCTTCAGTCATTCTCACGATGTTACGAAATAATTCGCCAGCAGCATCTTTTGAAGGGGGATTTAGGGGGATCTCCTCCCAAATCCTTTGACAAACTTCCTCAAAATTGTTCATCACCTCACCATTCGTAAACCGTATCACTCTCAATCCATAGCCTACAAGAACCTGCGATCTCTCAACGTCGTATACTTGACCTGCATCGGTAAAATGGCTTTCACCATCAATCTCGATCACCAGTTGCAAGGCTGCACAATAGAAGTCCACAATAAAGTGATCAATGGGACGTTGCCGTAATATCCGCAATGGAAGTGTTCTAAGGTAATCTTGCCAAAGCTTTTTCTCCGCTGGAGTAGGGTTTTGACGCAATTCTTTTGCTCTCGCAATCAGTTTAGGATTGTAGGGAAGATGAAAGTCAGTGGTGTTGAGTTTAGGCATGATTCGAGTCCCCATCTCCTACTAAAAAAGGCTACGGTGTATACACAAGTCTTCTAGACCAGCTCCCCAAGGGTTTGATCCCCCTAAATCCCCCTTCAAAAGGGGGACTTTGCATCCGATTCCCCACTTTTGAGATGCTGCTGGCGAATTATTTCGTAATATCGTCAGAACATCTGAAGGTCCCCTAAATCCCCCAACTTTGATGCTGCTGGCGAATTATTTCGTAATATCGTCAGAACATCTGAAGGTCCCCTAAATCCCCCAACTTTGGGGGACTTTGAGGATATGCCCCTCCAGAATTGGGGGCTGGGGAGGGCTCAAAAAAACCCCACTTCGGCGCCAATATTTCCAAGTGTTAAATTAGCCAGCAGCATCAATTCTGGGGGACTTTGAGTTCATGCTCCTCCAAAGTTGGGGGCTGGGGGGCCTCAAAGAACCCTCACTTGCGAATATTTCCAAGTGTTAAATTAGCCAGCAGCATCAACTTTGGGGGACTTTGAGGATCTGCTCCCCCAGAATTGGGGGCTGGGGGGCCTCAAAGAACCCTCACTTCGGCGCCAATATTTCCAAGTGTTAAATTAGCCAGCAGCATCTTTTGAAGGGGGATTAGGGGGGATCAAGCAACTTTTCGCCATCTGTGTCGAAATCTGAGTGTAAACGGTAACCACAAAAAGAGGGTCTTTGAAATGAGTGCATATTTTAGAGTTTGCCCAATGGAACTTAGCTTTTTCGTGTTGGCGCCATACACCAAAAAATAGGGGCAATACCTAGCCTTCATCCACTACTACACCAAACTCATCCTCATGTCAGACTCATTGCAAGCAAACCAGCCTTCCACCCACCCTGTTTTCAGCGCCGAGGTCTATGTTCAACAAACGGCCCAACTTCTGAATTTGTCTATCCCCCCAGACCAGATGGCGAGTGTAGTGGAAAACTTTGAGCTTATTCAAGCGATCGCCCAACCGGTGTTGGAATTTTCTTTGCCTGACCCGCTAGAGGCCGCGCCGAGGTTTGAGCCATGAACTTAACGGCGGCGGCGATCGCCGCTGCGATTAAGCAGGGAGAAACCTCAGCCGAAGCGGTTGTCAAGGCGACCCTAGAGCGGATTCAAACCCAGAATAATCGGTTGAACTGTTTTACCACTGTCCTGACCTCATCAGCTCTGGCGGCAGCGGCTGAGATCGATCGGCGACAGGCGACAGGCGAAGATCCGGGACCGCTGGCGGGGGGTCCTTTTGCGGTTAAAAACCTGTTTGATATTGCGGGAACGGTCACCTTGGCCGGGTCTAAAATTAATCGGGACAATCCTCCCGCTGCTCAGGACGCCACGGCCATTGCCCGACTGAAGGCGGCGGGAGCGATTTTGGTCGG
>JAKSDM010001742.1 GCA_022360135.1 Pseudanabaenales cyanobacterium
AGGAAGGCAGGATTGGCTGATAGGATCAAAATTATTAAGAATATTTAGAATGTCACCGATCCGCCATTTCTGATCAAATTGTCTCTGTTGGTGGTGATTGCGATCGCGCTATTCTCAATAATCTATCCCTTGTATTATCGTGCCCCATGCTGACCCCTGAAGATTTTCTAGAAGCGACTAAGTGGGGTGGAATCGCCACCCTGGTCTTTGCCGCCATAACGGCTCTGACCTTTGTGTTTGGCTTGGGCATTCGATTTCGGCTGGTAGGGGTTACCGGTTTCCTGGCGGTGTTAACAGCTGGATTTTTTGGATTGAGTTTTGAACCCTTTACCCGCACTCAGATTTCGGGAGCGATACCTTACACCACCGTTTATGACTCCGGAGCCATCCAAGTCGTTATCAAAGTGCCCGCTAACATTACCGAACCCGAATTGAAAGCGACCCTTCGACAAGCCGCCAGTAACCTCTTCAAGCCGGGACGTTTGGGCGCCGCTGGGCAAGTTCCGACGATCCGGGCTCGCACCATCCTGCATGAAGAACCGGGAGTAACTCGCCCCTTATATTTAGGACAAGTGCAACCCATTCCTGACCCTGAAACGGGTGAACCCCTTTCAATAGAAATATTTCGCGATCGCCTGACGCAGCTACCCAAAGAAAAGTGAAAAACCCTAAAGGCAAAAAAAATAAACCTCTGACTGTTTCAATTTTTCCTTTGTCGTTTCTCAATTGGATACGGCTTCACTGATGACTAGTTTCACCCTTCCTCCCCTAACTGTTGCGCCTGCCCAAGTCGTTCGAGGACAAGGTGTGCTGGCCCAAATGGGGGACTCTATTGCTCGGTTGGGCTGCCGACCCTTAATCGTGGCGGGCGATCGCACCTTGGCCCTAGTTGAACCCTTCTGTAGCCAATCGTTAGCAGATTTAGCTGTCGCCAAGGCGACCTATAAGCCAGATTGCAGTGAAGCTGCTTTGGCTGCTCTACACCGGGCCGTTCGCCGCCATCAGGCTGATGTGATTATCGGTGTCGGCGGCGGCAAAGCCCTCGATACCGCTAAATTGCTGGCCGATCAAACTAGGCTGCCGGTGGTGACTGCGCCCACCTCAGCCGCTACCTGCGCTGCCTGGACGGCCCTCTCCAATGTCTATTCTGACCAAGGGGCGTTTCTCTATGATGTCGGATTAGCCCGCTGTCCCGATTTATTAATTTTGGATTACGGTCTGATCGCCACAGCCCCTCAGCGTACTCTGGCGGCAGGGATTGGAGATGCTTTAGCCAAGTGGTACGAAGCCTCGGTCAGTAGCGGCGCCTCTGAGCAGACCCTGATCATTGCGGCGGTTCAGCAGGCCAGGGTGCTGCGAGATATTCTCTTTCAGAAGGCTCAGACCGCCTTGGCGGAACCGGAGGGAGCTGAGTGGCGGGAAGTGGTGGATGCATCCGTGTTGCTGGCGGGGGTAATTGGCGGATTGGGGGGAGCCCAGTGCCGGACAGTAGCCGCCCATGCAGTTCACAACGGGCTGACCCATCTATTAGCCAGCCATGGTGCGCTACATGGTGAGAAGGTGGCTTATGGCGTTCTGGTCCAACTTCGCCTGGAGGAAATGGGGCTTGGCAATCAGTTGGCTGCAACTGCCCGTCAGCAACTGATTCAGTTCTATGGCCGGGTAGGTTTGCCCAAAACTCTGGAAGACTTGGGGTTAGGGGAAATCAGTTTGGCGGCGTTGAAGCAAGCTGCCGGGATCGCCTGCCAAGCCGGGTCAGATATCCATCGTTTGCCCTTTGCAATCACCCCTGAGCAACTCATGGCCGCAATGGTGTCCACAACTTTGCCGATGGGTATTCCGCGTCCTTCCCCGACGCCCCTCACCTGCTCTGAGGTGAGTGATAATTCTGTAGAGGAGGTTCAGCCATGACCATCGACTGGATTCAGCCAGCCAAGCGCCTCAGCGCCTTACCTCCCTATGTTTTTGCCCGCCTGGATGAATTAAAAGCGCGGGCGCGGGAGCAGGGACTTGATCTGATCGATTTAGGCATGGGCAATCCGGACGGGCCAACACCAGAACCTGTGGTGGAAGCGGCTACAAACGCTATTCGTGACGCCGCCAACCACGGTTACCCTCCCTTTGAGGGGACCGCTAGCTTCCGGCAAGCTATCACCAGTTGGTATCACCGTCGCTATGGGGTTGATCTTGATCCTGAGGGTGAGGCCCTGCCTCTACTCGGTTCTAAAGAAGGGCTGACGCACCTGGCTATGGCCTACATTAACCCTGGAGACACGGTGCTAGCGCCGACCCCAGCCTATCCCGCCCATTTTCGAGGACCGGCGATCGCGGGCGGTCAAATCTATCACCTTGTCCTCAAGCCCGAAAACGATTGGTTGATTGACTTGAGCGCCATTCCAGACACCGTCGCCGAACGCGCCAAGGCGCTCTACTTCAATTACCCCAATAACCCCACTGCCGCTACCGCCCCCCGAGAGTTCTTCGAGGATATCGTCGCCTTTGCCCGCAAGCACGAAATCCTCTTAGTCCACGACCTCTGCTACGCCGAACTCGCCTTTGATAATTACCATCCCACCAGTTTGCTAGAAATTCCTGGCGCCAAGGACATTGGGGTTGAGTTTCACACCCTCTCCAAGACCTACAACATGGCCGGTTGGCGGGTTGGCTTTGTGGTTGGCAATCGCCATATCGTTCAAGGTCTGCGCACGCTGAAAACCAACCTGGACTATGGCATCTTCGCAGCCCTTCAAACTGCCGCCGAAACGGCTCTGCAACTCCCTGACGTTTATCTTCACGAAGTCCAGGCCCGCTATCGCATTCGCCGAGATTTCATGGTCAATGGCCTCGCCGCCCTTGGCTGGGAAATTCCCAAAACCAAAGCCACCATGTATCTCTGGGTCCCCTGCCCCCCTGGCGTCAGCTCCACCGACTTCGCCCTATCCGTTCTCCAACAAACCGGCATCGTTGTTACCCCCGGCAATGCCTTTGGGCCTGGAGGCGAAGGCTATGTGCGAATTAGTTTAATCGCCAATTGCGATCGCCTGGGCGAAGCCCTCGACCGTCTCCGGCGGGGCGAGATTTGCTACGAACCGGAAACGGCGGAGGTATAGAGATTTAATGTATATTGAACAAGAAGCGCCTCAGAGAGGATTCCCATGTTTGGTCTTGGTTGGCCAGAAGTCATGATTATCGGTCTTGTCGCAGTGCTCATCTTCGGTCCCAAGAAGATTCCGGAGCTTGGCAGTGCGCTGGGTAAGACACTACGAGGTTTTAAGGAAGAAATGGACAACCCGAATCCTGATGAAGACAAGGATGAAGATTATATTGATGAGGAACCTGTCTAAGATTGGGAAATCGTACCCGCCACTTTTTCTTTGAACAATTTGCCAGCACTGAAGGCCGGAACGGTGGTCGCCGGAATGATAAGCTCCTTACCTGTTTGAGGATTGCGGCCTTGACGTTGTTGTCGCTGTCGGGGTTCGAAGGAGCCAAATCCCACCAGGGTCACCTTATCCCCATGGCTAACCGCTTCAACGATACTCTCCAGGGTGGCTGTTAGCACCGCGTCTGATTGTTTCTTTGAAATACCCGCCTTCTCAGCAATTTGATCGATCAGTTCGCCTTTGTTCATACATAGTCTCCTGGTAATGATTTTCAGGCATTGTAGATCAAATGCTGATAATGCGATCGCCAGACTGTATGGCGAAATATAAATTTCATGGGCGTCCACTTAAAGCATCAAATTTTCTCTAGAGATCAGAAGTCAGAATCTATACTATAGTTGATTCCCTGGCTTCTTGCCCTAGCTAGAAAGTTCAGAACTTAAGGGGAGACTCAAGCGCATTGCCGCAATACATTTTACATATTAGGAGCACCCACTATAAAGATAGTGACTGTCAGAATCATCGACGGACATGATGCAGATAGCCATTCCGCAACTGCACAACGGGATGATTGGACATTCGCACCAAATGCTCATCATGGGTAGTGACCACAACCGTAATGCCGATGGAGTTGAGCTTCTTCAGGATCTTGATCACTTGCCAAGAGTTGTCGACATCCAGGTTGCCAGTGGGTTCATCCGCTAGGAGTAGGGGGGGGGTGCTGACGACTGCTCGGGCAATGCTAACCCTTTGTTGCTCTCCCCCTGACAGTTCGTCGGGGAAACAGCGGGCTTTACCCTGAAGCCCCACCATTTTCAGGGTTGGCCACAGACGACGATAGATTTCCTTGCGAGTAAACCCCTGGGCCCAAAGAACAAAAGCCACATTTTCCGCTACTGTCCGTCGGGGAATTAGTTTGTAGTCCTGAAACACTACCCCGATGGAGCGGCGCAGCATTGCCAGACGATTTCCTTGCAGTTGGGAGAGAGAGTGGTCATTCACCACGACTTCGCCCGAGGTGGGCCGCTCCTGACCATAGAGTAACTTGAGTAGAGTGGATTTGCCGGAACCGGAAGGTCCAGTCAGAAATACAAAGTCTCCTCGCTTAATCTGGAGGCTAACATTGACGAGCGCCTGACTGCCATTGCCATAGGTCTTTGTGACCTGCCGCAGCTTCACCATGGGTTCGGTTTTGGATTGCTCTTTAGGCGTCTTTGGCTGTTCTTGGCCTACTCCACGTTGCTGAGTCGCTGGCGCGGATGAAGCTGACGCCATGGTTTGCACTCGATTTTTTAGGAGTTCCTTAGCATCCTGAGGAAGACGGTTATAGCTATCAGTAGGTCGGGTAACAACAGAGGTCATAAGGCATTTCTGGAGAAGGAGCTAAGCAGGTATATTGACCCCAAGCTCAGTACAAAAGCACTCAATGCTTAATAGCTTTCTATGAGGGCTCATTTTACTCGACTTAGGCCAATTGTCTAGGCTGATTCAGTCAGGCTAAGGGAAAAACCAAACTGGTTTGTCTCCCTTCAAATACCATTGACAAGCCCTAAAAAGCAATAGAGACATAGCCATCAAACTCAAGAGACGCCTGTCTATAAAACACTATATGTAGATTAATTTATGTAACTAAAACACTTCATATGGGGTGTAGCGATGAACTTAGATTCGCTGGCAACGCCTAGAGCTTAATGACTCACCCCACACCCTATACTCTGCCTTCACTGCAATGTATTTAACCCAAGTGAGAAGCCAAATTTCAGTGGTGGGCTCAAAGGGGATATAAGCGTTCGCCGGTCATTGAATTGAAGATAAAGAGGCGCTCCAAGTTAAATAATAGAGGTAGGCGATCGCCGGGTTTAGGATTGACTGTTGGATCGGTTTGAAGGTTGATGAACTGGGGAACGGTGCGATCGCCATCTGGCAGAATTCCTCGTATCAAGGTTTCTCGCCCGAGGGGTTCTACCACATTAACTTCTACCTGTAGATGGGAATTCTCGGCTGATGCAATCTGAATATGCTCAGGGCGAATCCCGAGACTGACCCGTTGGCTTTTAGGCAGCTTGACCTGCTGCATTTTGACAGAACAGGGCACGGTTTGAGTATCAATCCGGAATAGTTGGCCGTCGAAACGGGCTTCTAAGATGTTCATCGGTGGGCTTCCCAAGAAGGCGGCCACCATTTTGTTGGCTGGTCGAGCATAAATAGTCTGAGGTTCCCCAATCTGCTGGATTTGCCCTTTATTGAGCACCACAATCCGATCTGCCAGAGTCATTGCTTCTACCTGGTCATGGGTGACATAGACGGTGGTGACGCCAAAGCTCTGGTGGAGTTGTTTCAGTTCGGCCCGGGTGTCATCTCGTAACTGGGCGTCGAGGTTAGAGAGGGGTTCGTCCAAGAGAAAAACCCGAGGTTTGCGAGCGATCGCTCGCCCTAAAGCCACCCGCTGTTGCTGTCCTCCAGAGAGTTGGCGAGGTTTGCGATCAAGCAGGTGGGCAATGTCTAGAGAGCGAGCCACCGTTTCTATCTGCTCCTGGATTAGGGCGGGGGAGGTTTGGCGCATCCGCAACCCGAAAGCTAGATTCTGGGCGACTGTCATGTGAGGGTAAAGGGCGTAGTTCTGAAACACCATCGCCACATCCCGTTGACGAGCAGGCACCTGATTTACCAACGTATCGCCAATGTAAAGCTTTCCCTGGGTGATTGGCTCTAGACCGGCAATAGTACGCAGAATAGTGGATTTGCCGCAACCTGAAGGACCGACCAGAACCCAAAACTGGCCATCTGGCACTTCAAAGCTGATATCTTTGATAGCAGCTGCGCTGCCAAATCGTCGGGTGATTTCCTCAAGTCGAACCTTGGCCACTATTGTCTAATTGCCGTCAATGAGCAATTCTATCCTAGCCAGTTCTAGCCAGTACATATAGCTCAAGACAAAAAGAAAAAAGATAAAGATGGCTACATGCAAGAAAAACCAAACCCAAATTCAGCCAAAAGTTGTGATATCCCCCAGCCGCACCCCAAACAATAGTCGAAAGGTCAGCGGCAGCGGCAGCCTCGGCGCCTATTTGCTGCTTGTGGTGCTTCCAACGCTTATTGGCGGTGCTCTGTTGGTGAATCGGCTGCTGCAAATAGAGCCTTATTCTTTCGATCGCTGGGAAGCTCCTCCCATCTCATCTCCTCAAAAGGACAAACGATGATAAACAGGGTTTGGTTTGAGTAGTTTGGTCGTCCCTACATAACCCTTTAGGTCGGTATCTCGCTCTGCTTTAATGCCTGGATAATTCTTGTATTGGCTTTTGGGAAGGGATACTGGTCGAGTTCGGCTAAAGTCACCCAACGAACCTGATCACATTCCAGGGGCTGGGGTTCGCCACTGAGGTGGCGACAATGGTATACATTGAGGGTGATGCGGAAATGGGTGTAGGCATGGTCCACCACAATTAAGCGATCGCCGACCTCAATCTCAATGCCCAATTCTTCCTTGATTTCCCGACGAATGCAATCCTGCACCGTTTCTCCAGGTTCTACCTTACCGCCTGGGAATTCCCAGAGTCCACCTAAGAGTCCCTCCTGACGACGCCTATCGATCAGGATTTGGCCTTGGCGATTGTGAATGACGGCGACGCCAATCTGCTTATGGGGAAGGGGGGCGCGGCTTTCTGACATGGGTAACTCCGACTGTACATTCAGATTGTACGCTCGACAGTGTCTTTGCCACGGGCATAATACACAATTCGGATGGCGCCGAGTACACAGGATCGCTCCCAAGTCCATCAGGGCTTGGTTGAAGTCTCTTGGATTTTGAGGTTCAAGAATTTCTTCAGAAAGCCGCCATAGTTCCTTAATCGCTTTATTGGGAGGACGGTCAAGGGCGCTTAATCGGGCCAAAACCCGTTTTACATTGCCATCTAGGATCGCTAGAGGAAGGTTGAAAGCGGCGCTGAGGACGCCGCCCGCAGTGGTGCGACCAATCCCAGGCAATGCCATAGCCGCTTCCAAGTCAGCCGGGAATACGCCGCCATGGGTTTTAACAATTTCCGCCGCTGCTCGGTGGAGATTACGGGCGCGAGCATAATAGCCCAACCCTTCCCAGGCTTTGAGAACTTGTTGTTGATCCGCCGCCGCCAAGGCTTCAATCGTCGGAAACTGCACTAACCAGCGTTGGTAATAGGGAATAACCGTCTTTACCTGAGTCTGCTGCAGCATAATTTCTGACACCCAGATGGCGTAGGGATCTTGGCTACGCCGCCAGGGCAAATCTCGCCCTTGGCTAACATACCAATCGAGCAGCGTTTGCTGTAATTCTTCAACCACGAAACTCGGCAAGTTTACCCATGGGCTTACCGAGTTCTGGGCTATCTTAGAAGATTCTTTAGACTGGGCGATTGCGTCTCCCAATCGCTTGTGCTGACTCACTCAGTTTCGAAGGGTGTTTCTGGGATTTCCAAAGTGTGCTCAAGCGCCATCCGCTGCTCTGCTCCACGCAGAAAGTAGCCGCTCATCATCGCCGACGCCAACAGCCTTCCCAGGTCTTCACGGCTTGTGGCCACCGTGATATCGAAGTGCTGGGATGGCAGTCCGCCTAAAAGCCCCATGATATTACTCTCCATCACCTGCAATAGATCTGAAGACATTGGCTTCGAGAGCTGGGCGATCGTTTCCGGATCCATGGCCTGAACATACTTCAACAGGGAGTTTGCTTGCGCAGCTGAACCGCCAAAAAATTCTGGAGTTTGACCGGGTGCGTTTTTCACGTCGATTACCTCACTCAGGAAGTCATAAATCAAGTAGCTTTGTTTTTTTAATTAACTTAACTTAGCTATTCGATACTACCGTAACAGGCTTACTTGGCTTTCAGCAGTGAGTAGAACCGAACTGGACAGGGAGAGGTTTACGTAGGGAAGGAAAAAGGCTCCTTAACATCTAGCGCTCCAACTCCTACCAAGTCGGATCAACGTACAAGTTAACGGTCATCTGCGATCGCCCCGGTGGGATGGCGGTAAGGCAGGCGCAGATTGGATCGTCGGCTTCGTCTATGGCGACTTCGCAGGCATGACAAGAGCCCATAAGACAACCTGTAGGGATAGTGATGCCGGCGCGAGCGGCGACTTGCAGTAAGGGTTCGCCTACTTCTGCTTTCACCGTAATATCGTCTGGCAAAAAACGGATTTTGATGCTCATACTTCCATTCTAGAAGTCGCCTTCTCTCAAGCAGTTGAGGGGTACTACGGTTTCAATCTGACAAATTATGGCTGAGATTTAACGCGAGCATGCTTCAGCATATCGATTAGAGTATGATGGGCGTCTTCTGCATCTTTGAGAGTGTGGTCAAATTCGACTCTAACGGGGACACTGGAGCCGTTAACCTGGGCCTTCAGGTTCATACCTTGGGGGTCAATTGATTCCAGCGTGGCTGATGCGGCATCGACACAACCGCCAAAAAATTGAGCATATAATACCAGAGCGTCAGCATGATCTGCGTTCATATGCTGGCAGATGCGATCGCTAATTTTCGCCGTTATCGGTTCAGACATGAGAGATACCGTAAACTACCTCAAAAAAATATGATGAATTGCTTCGATGATACCGTCCTTGCCCCTCAAATCTGAGCATCCCTGGCCTACGGGCCACCTTTTCTATAGCCCTGGCGCTCACCTGGTCTATCGGGTTATCGGTCCTTGTTGCCGCCTATTCGATCGAGAACAATTGCCCTGGCCTTGTTGCCGACTCCAATGGCGAGGGAAAGAACCCAGCTGGCGGCGTATCGGTAAACGATTAGTTGTAGACACCGCCACTAAACGCCACCCCTCTTATAACGTTGAAATTGTGGGACAAGGATACCGGGGTGAGCCTTTTGTCACCACCCTGTACACGGTCAGCCTTGCCGCTGAACTCCAGATATGGTGGCACTCTAAAAAAGTCCAAGCCCAGGAGATAGAATCAGAAGTTAGGGATCACAATCCCGATAATAGGGTAATCCGTTCCAGATGATGGCGCCGCAAAGGGTCGCTTCGGCAAAATTGGCGCTGATCAAAATAGCATCCTGCATATTGGTCTCCACTAGTACGGCGCCGCTAAAATCTGTTTCTTCCAATAACGCCTTCCGGAGACTGGTCTCTACCAGGGTAGCGTTCCTGAAGTTTGCAGCAACCAGATGGGCTTGATCAAGATTAGCCTGGTTAAGAACTGCTGCCTGCAAATTAGCATAGGAAAAATTTACTTTCAGGAGATTAGCATTGATTAAATTTGCGCCCTCCAAGTTGGCGCGGAATAAATTTGCGCCTTCCAAATTGGCGCCCTGCAAATTCGCGCCAGATAAGTCTAAGCCCCTAAAATCCACGCCAGCGAGGTTGCATCCGACACATTCATTAGTTTCTAGCAGTCGCCTGAGATTGGTGGTCTCTTCAGCTTGAGCAGGCAATTTTCCTAGAGCGGTCGTCACCAGGGTCGTCACCAGGAATGAATAAATTCCAAAACTAAGTAGAAGGGAATGAGTGTTGCGATCGGGTCTCAATGTAACCTCCCTAGGTATGCTTACTAACTTTTAGAGCATTATTCGGCTATCGACTTAAAGCAAGTGGGACAATCGGGATGAGATAGCAGTCAGCTATCAGTTATCAGTCACTCTGTGAAAAGGGCAAAACCCTACAGCTCATAGCTGACTGCTGACCAGATTATTATGTCCCAGCTGCAGTTGATACCCCATTATTTATTCTTCAAATTCAGCTTCGAGCCCCATAGGCGCATTCTTTTCCCTTATGGCGTCAAATTTGCTTCCCTAATCGCAAT